>CAXBEC010000001.1:0-29348 GCA_963974145.1 uncultured Alphaproteobacteria bacterium
CAAACTGCGTGGCGATGTTTTCGTCCGCCAGCAGCGATTTGAAGACGCCGCCCAAGCCTATAGCGACGCACTGGCAAAGCAGGAAACGGGCGACCTGCTGATCCGGCGATATCTGGCGCAGAAAAAATCGGGCATCAAGGCGCCGCCGCTGGCGCCGCTGGAAGCCTGGGTTGCCAAACATCCAAACGATTATCCGGTACGATCGGCACTTGCGGCAGGTTATCTCACCGTCCGGAATATTCCGGCGGCGCAGGTATTGTATGAACAACTGAACCGGGAACAGCCGAACGACCCGATGGTATTGAACAACCTGGCAGAGATTTATCTGGAAGCGGGCGATGAACGGGCGCTTGCCCTCGCGGAGGCGGCCTACAAGCTGGCGCCGAAACAACCGGAAACGCTGGACACGCTCGGCTGGGTTCATGTGCAGCAGGGCGAGGCGGCCCGCGGGCTGGAACTGTTGCGCGCGGCCTATTCGCGGGCGTCCCGCCGGCCGGGGATACGGTATCATCTGGCCGTGGCCCTCAGTCGCCTGGGGCGGGCGGATGAGGCGCGCTCGCACCTCAACGATATCCTGAAAATGAACGACCTTGGCGACCTCGAACCGGAGGCCAGAAGCCTTCTTAACCAATTAGGGGGTTGAATCGGAATAATGAATCAATACTGGCGACCATAGGGCGGCCTGTCGGGATTCTTTACAACGTTAACAAATCATGAAGTTTTAATTAAGCACTTGAAAAAGAAGAGAAAATTATGTATAAATTGGATATGGTTCTGATAAGAGGTGTCGAAAAACTTTACAGAATCAATCCTGACACTGCGGGAAAATGTCGATAAGGCATTGTTAATAGTGTTGTATTTCTAAATGGCACAAAACTTGCTGATAAATTGGGGTGGGCAAGGTGATTTTGGGAAAGATGATTTAATTAAGGGGCGTTACGGGATTGGATATGACGATGAAGAAGATTTTTTTAACGGGTATTACCGCCCTTGCCATTCTGGGGATGGCGGCGCCGGTTTCGGCGGCGAACTGGGTTCTAGATTTCGATAGTGATACAAATGGCGACGTGGCGCGGAACACGGTTTTCGGAAATATGGACCAGTACCAGCGTTATGACGGCCCGAACGGCATTCCGGGTTCTACTGCCGGCGTGACAATCACGGCGCATGACAAGTACGATCATGATAGCGGCTGCGGGTATTATAATTGTTATCCGAACAACAACCCCGGTGACCCGGATACGCCGGACACGGAACGTTACCGTTACGCTGTTGGATTCGACAGCACGAAACAGTCGAACCTGGAAAGTGGCCAGACGCAGAATAATCAGGACCCTGACCTGATCGAAAATTTCTCGGTCAAGGCGAAATCCAATGTCAATTCCAATGCTTACGGTCATGAAAACCTTTCGGCCACAACCTCTGGCATCGATTCGAACGACTATGGGAATATCCTGATCGTTCAGGAAAAGAGAGACGGCAATGACTGTCGGGGAATTAGTAGCAGCAATGTATGTTCTGTTCCTGACGATGAAGCCCGCGGCGGAATCCTGATGTTCGACTTCACGGAAGAAGTCGATCTGGTCGGCATGAATATCTTCGATATAGAAGAAGACGATGATTGCTACGACTACCTCGGACAGGTCTGGTTCCAGCATGGCGAGGACGGAAACTGGGAAAGCCTCGATATTCCGAAAATCGGCAACAATGCGGTTGCATTCATGGAGTTCGGCGAAGAAGGCCTCGGTGTAACGACGATGATGGTCATGTTCCAGGGTTCCGGTGCGATCGATAATCTTACCGGTGATACCACAACGACGACGGGTGGCGGTGTTCCGGAACCGGGCACTCTGGCACTGTTCGGGATCGGCATGGCTGGTATGGCACTGGTTCGCCGGCGCCGCAAGCTGGCCGCCTGATACCAGGTAAACGCAATCCATCTACCGTAACGTTTCCCAAAAATTAAGCCCGCATCCTCGTGATGCGGGCTTTTTTTATGCTTCGACGGGTGCCGGAAAATGCCACACGAAGCGACCGGAACAAGGCCGGGTCAGGCCATCTCCATGGATTTTTTATCGACGCCATAGAACGAGGTCAGCCCGTCAAACAATTCCCTGAACTGGGCATAACGCAATTCCGGGCCAAACTGTTCGATATACCATTTCCACAGGTTCACGCTGTGCGTTGCAATGGACACATGCGACGCCAGGCTGAGATAGGAATTTTCCGAACTTTCCAGAAAACCCATGAATTTTTGCGGTTTATCCTCGTCCACGAACAGATTGTAACTGCGTTCGTACTCCCCGAGCACCTGATGCGCCGATACATACCCTTCCCGCATCTTTTGCCGCAGAACGTCCCTTTTTGCGCGGATCTGTGCCACTTCCTCCGGGGAAAGCCTGATATGATCAACGGGAAAACACAGCTGGTTATGCCCCGCCCATTGGAACAGCGTTTTCAGCTTGTGTTGAACTTCCTGAAACCGGACCTGATAATAACAGACGGCTTTCCAGGCAAAGAACACTTCCGGCGCCTTTTCGGGCTGGATCTGCATGGCCTTGATGAAAGGTTCAATGCCATCGATATCTTTTGCCTGCCAGATTTTCATCAGGAAACGTTCGACATACTGTTCCCGGGCGAGTGGGTCACCACTGCCATCCATCGCTGCCAGTGCCTTGGAGACCAGTTTCGAAATTTTCTCCCGAATAGGCAGCCGAATCTTGTCCCATTCCGCCGGTGAGATGGCAAAATAGGCGCTGTGGATTATCTCTTCCAGCCCCTGCTGTTCTGCCTTGCTCCGCAACATGAACGGATCCAGGCTGTGCATAGAATTAATCAGCTCCAGAACCTTCAGGTCCGCACCGATCCTGTCGAGAACTTCCTTACCGGCTTCGCCCTTCGTGATCTTGAACGCCAATGCGTTATGAAAATTGCTGTCGCTAAAATTTAACGATTCACCGCCGTCATAGACATTGTCAAAATCATAGGGGAAATAAACCAGTGTACTGATGATCACCGGTTGCCGCGCTGTCGCCAATGCCTTCTCGAACTGTTTGAGCAAGACCGATTTGTTCAGGATATCGGTCTCAAACAGTTTTCCGACCGGATCATCGGCCGGAATTTCCTTGCCGATTGAATAGCAGTCCAGCGCAATGGCGCGGCCTGACTCAATGACGTTGCGCAGTTGTGACCGATTCATTTTGCCGTATGCCAGATACGAAGTTGTTTCTAAATCCAGGGCCGCAAAGTGCGGCATTCATAGTAAACGGCCCAAAATACCATGTCGACACTGACAATTTCGGTGCCCGAATCCACCTGACTTTAGGCAGTAAGACGGTGCGGTGCAAATGCCAACAGAATGCCGATACGGATATTGCAAGGTTCGTGCGCATTTTCATGTGCGGAAATACGAATATTACTCAATACCGGTATCCGATCAGCGTTGTTCCGCCAGACGGGCGGACCGTTCGATACTTCTGATCCGGTCAATTCCCGGCTTTATATATGCCGCTATATAATCGGCCAGCGCCTGATTCGAAGGATCTGAACCGGAAAATTTATCCTCATACCCCTGAATCTTGACATACAGGCCACACAGCATTCCCCCGATGGTACCATGGTTGCTTTCGATCATGATCTTGACCTTGCGAAACGTGTCTTCGCTCAGATTCTGCCACATGGATGCAGTGTGTTTGTCGAAGGATTCGATTCGCCCGGCGATATGCGCCATGATTTCGTTCAGCTCTTCGCTGACATTCGTCAGCAGTGCGGCGACATGCGGGTCGTTGCGGAATATCTCGTCCCGTTTCAGTTCTTCCGTTCTCACCAGCAGCGCTTCCAGGCGCGGTACCATTTGATCGAACTGGTCCTTGAAATAGGCCAGTGACAGGAAAACGTCGCCATAATCTGTGAGAAACGCAGGCAGTTTGGTCAGTATGATTTTAAGCTTCCCGGCAAGGCGGTTCAGATTTTCTCGTGCCGCCCTGTTATCACTGCTGTTAAAGCTGGCGATCAGGTCGCTGATATTCGACAGGCCTGACTGTTCGTCCTGTGAATAAATCAGGTCCATCAGCGGCCTGGTGAAGACCTTCATATATCGGTCTAGTTCCTGACGGCGACCATCAGACAGGCGCAGGTCGTCGATATTCTCGACTTCAATCCCAAGGCCGCGCAGCTGCATGCGCAGACTGTATACATCGAAGCTCTGCAAGAGGCCCAGTTTGGCGATCAGCACGCCGTCGGGATGTTTCTCACCGACGGGCCAGTCAAACATTCGTCCCAGCCGCGACGGCTCGACCTGTCCACTTCCCGTATCGCTATCGTGAAACAGCTCAATCATACTGTCGCCGCGGACATTCTTGACCATACGCGCGTGTTTGAGCCCGGGCGTTTTCAGCGGCAGAATATGCATTGGCAAAATATGCAGGGAATCCGTTTCGTAACTAAGATCCCGGTCACCTGGTATTACAGGTGTCTTACTATCGACATTCATTCGAGATTCCATGGTTTATCTGGCTAAATAATTTGCCCAATAGACCGAAATTTCGTTAAGTTTTTGAAAACTCCCGATTGAGCATTCTTTTATCTTCGCACCTATACTATTTAGAAATTCGCAGCAGGTCAAATGTTGTCAAAGTATTCCCATGCCCTGATACTGTATTGTTTATTGAATTATAAGTAGTAAAAGTCGCTTGATTACGATTATTGTTTTATACTGCATCCGCAGGCGCCGCTGGGTCAGCCCGGTTTACCGCCGCCACTGCGCGTAATAATGACCAGTCCGGCGGCAACAGCGATCATACCCGCACCCAAAGGCCAGGTGAGGGTCTCTGACAACAGCAACGCACTGAGTGCGACGCCGGAAACGGGGCTGATAAAGCCAAAACTCAACATGACGCTGGGGCTGTAGAGTTTCAGGAAATAGGCAACAATCAAGAACCCGAACCCGGCGATGACGATGCCCTGATATGCGATGCCGGCCAGCGGCACCCAGCCTATCTGTTCCCATGCTATGGTTTCCAGCAGGGCCCCGGACAAGGCAAACACGGGAAGTGACAGGATCATCTGCCAGTAGATGACACGGACGGGATCGATCCGCCGTACCAGCGTCGCATTGAATACCTGGCGCGACCCCAGCAATGCGGCGCCAAGCAGGGTGACAAGGTTGCCCCACCCCCAGGTAGCCATGTCGGGCATTCTGCCGTCGGTGAGAACGACGGCGACACCGGCAAAAGCCACACACAGCCCCCCACTTTTCGCAAGGCTGAGTCTGTCATTGGCAATGATGAAATGTGAGGTTACCGACGCAAAAAGGGGAAAGGTCGCCATCAGCACCGCGGCATTCATGCCAGTAGTCATGGAAATTCCAATATTCATGGCGGCAATCTGCGCGATGAAAAACACGCTGCCCCATAAAATTCCGGCCCATTCGCCGGATTCCGGGAGAAGTCGAATTCCCCGAATTCGCGCGTAAATCAGAATGCAGGCGGCGCCAATCAGAAACCGGAAAAACGCGCTCCATAACGGTGGAAAAGCTTCAAGTCCGAGTTTGATCGCAACTGTATTGCCACCCCAAAGGGTTTGCAGGAAAACCGCGGCGATCACGGCACTTAAAGGGATGGCCATGATCCGGCTTACGCCGCAGCCGTTGCCAGCAGCGCGAGAAGACCTTCGAGCAATTGTTTTGGCGATGGCGGGCAACCGGGAATATGCAGGTCCACCGGGATGACCTCACTGACTCCGCCAATAACGGCGTGGCTGCCGGCAAAACAACCGCCATCGCGGGCGCAGTCACCCGTTGCCACGACCCATTTCGGCGAGGGCGTGGCGTTATAGGTCCGTTGCAGCGCCTCCCTCATATTGACCGTGACCGGTCCGGTGACCAGCAATACATCCGCATGGCGCGGTGACGCCACGAAGTGGATACCAAAACGTTCGACATCGTAGAACGCGTTATTCAATGCGTGAATTTCCAATTCGCAGCCATTGCAGGACCCCGCATCAACCGCCCGGATAGACAGGCTGCGTCCCAACCGTCTCTGGCCCGCCCGGTTGACAGCTTCTGCCAGTTCGGCGAGGGCATCCTGCCCCGGCGGTGGGGCTGCTTCGGTCAGGGGCGCCTGATAGAGGCTTTCAAAGAGGTGCCTACGCATCGGAACGGGATCTCACAGGTCATGTCCGGAATACGAACAGTTAAAGGATTTATTGCACAGCGGGAAATCGGCAACAATGTTGCCCTCGATCACCGCTTCAAGCAGCGGCCACTGGAACCATGAGGCATCGCGCAGATGGCAGCGGTCAATCACTCCGTCGTCGCGTAGACGCAGCCAGACCAGCACATCGCCCCGGAAGGCTTCGACGATGCCAAGCCCCTCTCCGCCGCCTGTTGGCAATGCTGCAGCGAGAGGCGAATCCGGCAATTCGTCCAGGATCTGGCCGATCAGCAGCAGGCTTTGTTCGACCTCCCGGATACGGATCCACACGCGCGCATCCACGTCGCCCTTTTCCAGAACCGGAACCGTGAAGGACAGCCTGTCATAGGGCGGATAGGCGACGTCCCGCCGACTGTCGAAATCGCGACCAGATGCCCGGCCGATATAACCGCCGGGCGCGAATTGCCGCGCCAGCTTCGGCGTCAGTATGCCTGTGTTGACTGTCCGGTCCTGCAGGGATGCCGTATTGTCGTACAACTCGATCAGCGCCGGGAACCGCCGCTGGATTTCGGCCAGCATTGCCTGAAGCGCTGCATTCCCCTCGCGAGTCAGGTCGGTCGTAACCCCACCAGGTATGATCCGGTCGCGCATCAGACGGTGGCCGAAACAGGTATCCGCGGCGCGCAACACACGTTCCCGCAGAACTCCGCAATGGGCATGCATCAGGGCAAAGGACGCATCGTTGCAGATAGCGCCGATGTCGCCCAGATGATTGGCCAGACGTTCCAGTTCTGCCATAAGGGCACGCAACCAGATCGCGCGTGGCGGTGCATCAAAACCCAGGGCGGCTTCCGCGGCGCGAGCGAATGCCCAGCCATAGGCCACCGTGCTATCGCCGGAGGTCCGTCCCGCGAGTTGCGCACCACGGTCCAGTGCGGCTCCGCTCATCAGGCTCTCGATACCTTTATGGACATAGCCGAGCCGCTCTTCCAGCCGCACAACGGTCTCCCCGCTTGCGGTAAACCGGAAATGGCCCGGCTCTATAATGCCCGCATGGACCGGCCCGACCGGAATTTCGTGCAAACTGTCTCCTTCAACGGGCAGAAAGGTATAGGGCCGGGGCGCCGATTCGGCATTGGCCCAACATCCGTGGTCGAGCCAGGGCCTGATATCGGGAGCGCGTTCCACTCGTAATGCGTACAGATCGAATATCGTACGTTCCAGACGGATTGCCGGGGGGTGAAACTGTCCAATGGAAGGAAAATGCCCGTCCGGGCATTCAAGCGTAAAAACGGCCAGGGTTTGCTGTTCAGTATCCTTGAGCGCCATGTGAACCGCGGCCGATTCGCCCCATAATGCCATCAGCGTGCAGGTGCACTCGGAAAGCAATTCGGCTAATTGCCGCCATACAATCGCATCTATGATCGTACGCGTGCATGGATTGTGTGCCGGTACAGCCGTTCCCTTGTGGATGATGTCGTTGAGTGCTGACATGAGTATTTGCTTCTCCTCAGCCCAGCATATTGGCAACATGCTGGAACCAGGTGACCAGCGGCGGTGGCAGGTAAATTCCGGCGGCGAGAACGAGGCCGAGATGCACGAACATCGGAATATACGAGGCTTCGACGGGCGCGGCACGGCCTTCTGGTTCGCCGAATGCCAACCCGTTCAAGCGCATCAGCAGCGCACCGAAGGCGACCAGCAGGCCGAAGACAAGCGCGATGGCCAGCAGCGGTTCGCGGGCGAATGTGGATGTCACGACCAGAAACTCGCTCATGAAGACGCCCATCGGCGGTAATCCGGCAATGGCGACAACGCCGATGACGAGGCTCCAGCCCAGCGCGGGATGTGTAACAGTCAGGCCCCGGATTTCGGACATCTGCTGCGTACCCTTCACCTGGGCAATATGGCCGACCGTAAAGAAAATCGCCGACTTGGTCAGGCTGTGCATCACCATGTGCAGCAGCCCGGCGAAATTGGCCAGCGGACCGCCCATGCCAAAGGCGAACGCGATGATGCCCATGTGTTCAATGGATGAATAGGCGAACATCCGTTTGATGTCCCGCCGCCGATACAGCATGAATGCTGCGAAGATAACGGATGTCAGTCCCATTCCCACCATCAGGGGGCCGGGTGCGACAGCTTCGGGGTTACCCGCCAGCAAAAGTTTGAACCGCAGCACCGCATAGAGCGCAATGTTGAGCAGCAGTCCCGACAGAACGGCGGAAATCGGCGTCGGTCCTTCCGCATGGGCATCCGGCAGCCAGGCATGCAGTGGCGCCAGCCCGACCTTGGTGCCGTAACCGAGCAGCAGAAACACAAAGGCGACATTCAGCAGGGCGGGATCGAATTCGGCGCTGCGTTCGATCAGGATCGTCCAGATCATGCCCGCGGTGCCTTCGCCGGTGACCGGCTGCGCGGCCATATACACCAGGATTGTCCCGAAAAGTGCCAGCGCGATGCCGACGCTGCCCAGGATGAAGTATTTCCATGCCGCCTCAAGCGCCGCCTGGGTCCGGTAGATGCCGACCATCAGCACAGTGGTCAGGGTAGCGACCTCGATGGCGACCCACATCAATCCGATATTGTTGGATACCAGGGCCAGGTTCATCCCGAACATCATCACCTGGTACATGGCGTGATAAAACCGCAGTGAGGCCGGCGTCAGCCGCTTGGTTTCAAGCTCGTGCGCGATATAGGTGGCGCTGAAGACGCTGGTCGTGAATCCGACAAAGGTATTGAGGACGATGAAAACGATGTTCAGGTCGTCGACCAGCAGGTACTGGCTCGGATCGGGGCGATCGACAAACAAAATCGATGCCGCGGCAACCAGGGTCAGGAAGGTGGCCAGTACATTAAGTGCCGCACTCAGCCGGTAACCCGGCACCAGGGCCAGCAAAACCGCCGTGCCGAAGGGGATCGCCAGGACTGCGCTTACAGGATCGACGAAAACCGCGCTCATTGCTGTCCTTCCCGGAAGCGGTCCAGCGCTTCTATATCGACCGTGTCGAACCGTTCGCGTATCCGGAACAGGAATACGCCGATGACGATAAAGGCGATCAGGATCGAGAAGGCGACGCTGATCTCGACCACCAGCGGCATGCCCCGGGCACCGGTTGCGGCCAGGACCAGCCCGTTCTCCAGCGACATGAAACCGATGACCTGGCTCACCGCATTACGGCGGGTCACCATCATCAGCATGCCGAGCAGGACCACGGCCAGCGCGAAGGCCAGGTCCTCGCGGCTCAGCGGGTCCGATGCCGCCGTCAGCGGCAGCATGACGACCATCGACAGGGCGACCAAACCCATCCCGGCCAGCATCGTCGGACCGATACCGGCCACGATCTCGATTTCCCGATGAATGCCGAGCCGGCGAACAATCCGGTGCAGCCCGACAGGGATGACGATGGCCTTGAAAACCAGCGCAATAAGGGCGGTGATATAAAGATGCGGCGCTTCCTGGACATAGGCCTGCCAGACGACCGACAGCGCCAGGACCAGCGCGTGCAGCGCGAATACGTTCAGCAGCGCGTAGAGCCGGACCTGATACAGCATCACGAAACTGAACAGCACCAGGCCGCCGGCCAGAAGATGCGCAATGTCAAAAGAGAGACTGTTCATCACAGGCTCCTGGAAACAAACAGAAGGAGCATGCCGAGCAGCGCCAGCATCAGGGCCGCGCCGAGAAATTCCGGTACCCGGAATACTCGCATCTTGGCGACGGCCGTTTCGAACACGGCGAGCAGGGCGCCCAGCATGGTAATTTTGACGGCAAATGCTGCAAAGCCCGTCGCATAGGCGAGCAGCCCGTCGTCCGAAAGCGCCAACCCCCAGGGGATAAAGACACTGCCGATCAGCGACATGTAAAGCAGGAGCTTGAGCGATGCTGAAAGCTCGATCATGGCCAGGTGGCGCCCGGAATATTCCAGTACCATTGCTTCGTGCACCATGGTCAGTTCCAGATGCGTCGCGGGGTTATCGACGGGAATACGCCCGTTCTCGGCGATTGCTACCAGGATCAGCGCGACCATCGCCATGCCGAGCGTGACCCGCAACCCGACCTCGGAAGAGCCCATAAAGGCGGTGATGGTGGACAACTGGGTTGACCCGGCCAGCAGGGCCAGACTGAAAACGGTCAGCAGCATGGCGGGCTCGGCGAGTGACGCGATCATCACTTCGCGGCTGGACCCGATGCCGCCGAAACTGGTACCTACATCCATCCCCGCGAGTGCCAGAAAAAACCGGGCGCTGGCCAGCAGGGCGATGATGGCGATGATGTCTGCCGACCAGCTGAAAATGAGTCCGCTCGCGAAAGTCGGAACCAATGCGGTTGCGACCCAGGTTGCGGCAAATATCAGGTAGGGCGTCACCCGGAACAGCCAGGATGCGTTTTCCGCCAGCACCGCTTCCTTTCGCAACAGGCGAAACAGGTCGCGATAGGGCTGGATGACGGATGGTCCGCGGCGCCGCATCAGCCGCGCCTTCACCTTGCGCACGAAACCGGTCAGCAGCGGCGCGAGCAGCACCACCAGCGCCATCTGTATGAACTGGATCAACAGGTCGCCGATTACTGCCATATCGCCAGCACCGTCAGCAGGGCCACAAGGGCAAAGAATACGAGACTGAGATACAGCCGGATGGTCAGGAATTGCAGCCGGTTCAAGCAGGTTGCCGCAACCGAAATAGCATTTGCGACCGGCGCGTATATCCCGTCCCAGATAAGGTCTCGCAAATCCAGCTGAAACCGCGCCGGGCGCATGTCGCCCGGCGGCGGCATGTCCACATTATCCCGTGCCCGAAAGGCCAGCGTACCGAACACGCGGCGGCTGGGCGAAGCTTCCCGATGAATACTGCCCCAGCGGTGCCGGATCCGAAAAACCGCAGCCCCAGGCCGGTGCCCGCCGCAATGCGCGCGAGGCGACGCGATGTACGATCCAGGCTGACAGCATGCCGGCGCTACCGATAAACACGAACAGCAGCAGGCCATTATAGGCGCTGCGGCCCTCGGCGATCGGTACGATGGACAACCATTCGCGGCCGCTCTGCATGGGCATTTGCGCGCCGACCAGCAATTGTGAGACCGGAGAGAGCATGTCGATGACAAGGCCCGGCAGCAGGCCAATCAGCAGGCACAGCCCGGCAAACGTGCCCATAGCGGCCATCATGTAACGATCCACTTCCTTGACCTGCGCGGCTGAATCGCTGCGCGCCCGGCCAAGGAATGTGATCCCGAACGCCTTCACGAAACAGGCAGCGGCCAGGGCGGCGGACAGCGCCAGAACGCCCCCGATCGTGGGGATCATTATTTTTAATCCCCATTGGGGGATTGCCGGGCTTTGCAGGACCGCCTGGAAGG
Organism: uncultured Alphaproteobacteria bacterium; assembly: GCA_963974145.1. GTDB lineage: Bacteria > Pseudomonadota > Alphaproteobacteria > UBA8366 > MarineAlpha4-Bin1. Next base: position 11,509 of record CAXBEC010000001.1, read on the forward strand.
TCAGCCATTCCGAAACGAATCCATTCAGTGGCGGCAGCGCGGAAATGGCGACACTACCGACCAGGAAGCTGACACTGGTGACTGGCATACGGTGGATCAGCCCGCCCAGCCGGTCCATGTCGCGTTCGCCCGTAGCGGTAAGCACAGCACCGGCGCCGAAGAACAGCAGGCTTTTGAACAGCATGTGATTCAGGGCATGAAACAGTGCGGCCGTGAGTGCCAGCGCCGCAGCCCAGCTCATGTTATTGGTCTGGAAAGCGAGCGCCAGTCCCAGTCCGATGAAGATGATGCCGATATTTTCTACGGAGGAATAGGCGAGCAGCCGCTTCAGGTCGGACTGCATCAGCGCATACAGGACGCCGAGAACGGCGGTAAGCCCGCCGAGAAACAGCACTGTCATCGCCGCCCACCATGTCGGATCCCCGAGAAGGTCGAAGGTGATACGGATGAAACCGTATATGGCGACCTTGGTCATCACGCCGCTCATCAGTGCGGAGACATGGCTGGGTGCGGCCGGATGGGCGAGCGGCAGCCATACATGCAGCGGTACGATACCCGCCTTGGAACCCGCGCCCAGTAAAATAAGGAAAAGGATCAGCGTGGATGTGAGGGGTGTGTGGGCGGCCTCCCGTATCGCCGCGAACCCGTAACTGCCGGCCGGGCCGGCCAGCAAACCGAAGCCCAGTAACAGCGCCATCGTACCGAAGCCAGCCATGATCAGGTAGACATACCCTGCATGGGCATTGCCCGATGCGCGGTGATGCGCCATGACCAGCGCCCAGGATGCCAGTGACATGAACTCCCAGCACAACAGAAAGCTGAACGCATCATCAGCCATCACCACCAGATTCATGGCGGCGAGGAAGACCGGATAGAACGGCAACACCCGACCCGGCACTGACTCATGCCGCCCGTAGCCGAGCCCGTACAGGCTTGCAGCAGCGCCTCCAAGATTGACAACAATAAGGAAAAAGGCAGCCAGCGCATCTATGCGAAAACAGGCGCCAAGCCAGGGTAATCCAAGCGGCAGAATGACAGATGGCGCCGTGGGCGGCGGCGCCAGCAGCAAACCTGCGGAATTGACCAGCGCCACGATGCCAACCAACAGGCACAGGCCGTAAATGACGATATGCCCGTTCCGGCGTTTGCCTGCCGCGATCCCCAGGGCGGCAATAGCGAACAGCATCGCGACGCACCACAGGGCCGGTATCATGCCATTATCCGCGTCATTTCGCGCCACCTGCCGGTTTGGGGTCTTTCAACCGGATGCCACGTCCGCCGCCGGTACTGGCAGCACCTTCGGCAATAAGTTCGATCCCGGCAGATTCCAGCGCGTTGACCAGCTTCATCAGCGAATCGACGTTGCCTCGAACAACACCGTCGCTCGCTTCCATTCGCTGAATGGTCGGCACGGAAAGCCCGGTCAGTCTGGCGAGATCGCGCTGGTCAACGCCAAGCAACGCCCGGGCGGCGCGCATCTGGGCGGCGGTGATCATGAATGCAGCCTCTGGATACCTGATGAATACATGGTTTATCAGAAATATTACGCGAATTCTGATATGTCAAACATCAATTAGAACGTTTGAACAGTAATAGGGTCTGTTTTATGGGCTTTCGTTGGCGCATTGATGCAGGGCGGCTCGGGGGTCTCCGGGGAAAACGACGGCCAGATCCTGGCCATTTTTATACAAGCACTCGCCCAACTGTGTTAAATCACGATAACTATTTATAATATCATGTAAATGCAGAGAAATTTATGTCTGACGGTTTTGCATCGCAATACGATGAAATCGTATCGAAAATTCCCATTTCACGATGGATTTCCATCGGCGCGGGCGCATTGATTGTCTATTTTCTGGCCAGTGCATTTTTATACGGGATTAACAGGAACTATCATCACATTGTTCCCGAAGCAATTGAATACCAGAATGTCAATTTAGCGATAGCATTGACCGAAAGTGTCTACAATCTCGACGAAGGTCATATATCACATAGAAAAGTATATGATACATTACGTGAAAATGGCATTGCCTATTTCGCACGATTCCTTGAGCCACTGGGCGTAACCTTTCCGGAAAATGTATCAAACCCGGTCCTGATAAATAACGCACTGACGAAGGCATCGACACTTCCACCTCTCGACAGGCCCGTCAAAATTACACATGTCGAGGAAATCAAACCAATAGAGCCGAATGATGTCGGTATGTCGGAGTTTTACAAGGTATCATTCAGGATATTCGGTATTCGCGTACAGTCATTTTACCTTATGTATTTCCTGATTTTTGGCAGCAGCGTATTCCTGTTCTACTTGCGGTTTTTCAAATTTCCTGTCTTTGCATCACTATTGTCCCTCGCTGTCGGGTTGCATTTTTGCATGTTCGTTTATCTATGGGAAATTTTGCCGCCCGAACAGCGATTCGGCGTGGGAACGCCCTATGCACCACGATTTATCTCTATTCTGGGCATCCTGCCGGCGCTGCATATTGCTGTGGAAATATTCCGACAGCCAAAATTTTCGCTGGTTGCCGTCGCCTGTTTCCTTGTGCAACTGTCCTTGCTGGTATGGCTCTTGACCATGCGTGGAACTGTCCTCTGGCAGGTCCTTTGGGTCGCGTTGATCATTGCATGCCTGGCGTTACCTTTTGTAGGAAGGTGCCTTGTACTGAAATACGCTGATCCCCTGAAAATGAAATTGTCCCTGGCCCGGTTTATACGATTACCGGTCTTTCTCTTTGCTATCGGCGTCGTGGGGTACTCGGCATATTATACGTCATCTCTCAATCCGCTTTACCGGTTTAGTGACGAATTCCTTCCGGCCCACATGGTGTGGCACAGTGTTTATGCCGGCTTGGAGCAGCATCCGGAATGGACGGCAAAATTCGGCGAGGCTCACACCAAGAACGGCGTACAGCAAACGGGGGATAACGTCCCGTTTATCGCCGCTGAAAATTTCCTGAAATCGAACTATGACCTGGACAGCAGTTATTATCAGTCGTCTGTTTACCTTTTTCGCTACCGGACACTAGAGCGGGTTATTAAAGAGGCCTATTTTGAGTTCGTCCGAAACAATCCGGAATTCGTGCTGGAATTGCAGTTCATATACAAACCCCGCGCCTTTCTTGCTGCGTTGAAGGCGAATGTTACGAGCACATTCCCGAATATCCCCGCGGTTGCCTGGGGGGGGATTGTCCTGTCCCTCGGATTACTGCTTCTTTCCGCCGCGCGGCAGAGACTGGAAGGCTTGGGAGATGTCCGCGCATTGCTGGTGGTCCTGCCATTTGGCGCTGCCATGTCACTCGCGCCATTTTTCGCCACGTTCGCTTCCAACAGCATCATTGGCGACAGTTTTTATATGATAATCCTCTGTGCCGGAGCATTGCTGTGCCTGTTACCCGTATTGTTGCTCCACAATGCGGTTCGCTTTTATAAATCCAGATGGGGTCTGTATAGCGTTTAGTCATGGCCGGGCACTGCTCAGGGCCGTTTCATGGGTCGCTTCCATCGAATTCGCTTCTCTGCGAATATGCCGGCAATTTAGTACATTGGTGGACTGGAAGTTTCCGGGAATAGACCCGAATCCGTCCTGACCGGCAGGGAGCACGATCCAGATGTTTTATGTTTCAACATGGGGCGGCACGGCGTCCGGGTGGTTTGCGCGTGCCCTGTCTCTGCATCCCGAAGTCGTGTGCTTCCAGGGAACACGAAGCATTCCGCCCTATCCGGCAGGCATTACCCCCGACATGGAACCGGAAGAGTTTGCCGAAGGGTTGCATCAGTTATGGGGCACCAGTCGGCATACCAAAATGTTTGGCGCCACCAATGGCTTCCATGGGCTGGCGATGAAGAGCGCGATCGAGACACGAAACGGCACCTTCGCTGCTGCTGCGCGCCACCCGATTATGCGGATCCACGGACTGTATTGTCATTACGCGACGACGGTGACGGATGCGAAGCTTGAAGGAACCGATGTTTACAAGCCGTTTCGGGAAGACATGAGCGAATATGCGGAACTGGAACTTGTCGACCAGACGTTCCGTTTGAAACCGTTTGCCCGGGAATTTCTGATGATGGCATCGCCTACGGTCAAATATGACATGATCGCCATCCGCAATCTGCCCCTCGTAAATATCATCCGGTTCGAGGAACTCACGAAGAACCGCGAATACTTTGCGCAATGCTTCAGCATGCTTGTCGGCCGCTTCACTGATTATGCACGCAGCCTATATGATAATCCCGATACAAGGGTGTCGGTTGGCTATTTCGATATGAAGCCCGAACCGACGGAGGCATATCTCGATACGGTTTTCAATCAGCCACGCTACGGATCGAAGTCGCGTGGGATGGACCTGAATACGCCGGAAGAAGTCTTTGATGCCTGGCCCGATTTTTACAAGTACCTGTTCGCGATGTGCCTCAAGGCGGAAGGTGGCGTTGCGGCGGTTGAGGATTACCGCAAGCTCGGATACGAGCTTCCCCCGGTTTATTCGAAGATCAATTACGCCCGTCTGTCCCCCGCCATCTGGCGGGCAGTTGCTGGTTATGACGGGGAAATGGAATCGCTGCTGAATCGCGACGCAATGGTCGTCGAAAGTATCGAAAAACAGGTGGAATTGCGGACCGCGGCACTGGAGGCGGAGTTGGAGGCGGCCCGGACAGAGGCAGCGTCGGCGCGGGCCGAGGCTGCTGCGTCCAAAGCGATTATCGATGTGGCGCAGTCCGACGCAAACGCGGCTCGGGATGCCTTGAAAGTCTTGCGAGAAGACAGTTCATGGCATGTGCCTGGACCATTCCGCGCCATTGGGCGAATCTGGCGTGGGCCGAACTAGCCATCCACCCTCCCCATCCGCCGCCTGATACATGCCAACCCGGGAGTATTCCTGGCAAACCCGGATTGCCGTTTCCGGCGTGGCGTAAGGGTATCTTCTGTACCGATAATGGCGCCACGCCATGATCAGGACATCGAGGCCGGCGACATAACAGTTTCCTGCAATGCTGTTTTCGGAATGGGCCTTGCATTTCAACAACTGTCAGGCGCGCGCCAGGATTGGACATCGCGCTCGGCATTTCGGGGCTACGGGCACGGACGATTCGAAGGCTAAACAGGGGCGGCGCGTCGAATTAAAATATCCCGGAATCCGGAACAGGAACGAACCGCTCTATTTTGGACGAGTTCCTGAAAGTACGGGCGCACCCAGCAGGGAGAGGATCGAACCTGATAAGCCGGGCCGACGGTTCGAACTTGAGAGAAATGGCGCGCCCGGGAGGACTCGAACCCCCAACCTCCTGATCCGTAGTCAGACGCTCTATCCAATTGAGCTACGGGCGCTTATGGCCGGGCCTAGGTGGCGCGACGGCGCGGAACCTACTCAATAGGCCACCGCTTCGCAAGGCAATATGTTGCATATTGTCATTTCGCCGTGCGGAAAAGCGGCTTGTCCCCTGAAGAGCCCTCCATTAGTATCCGCGAAGTCTGATAATAAAATCTGCGTTTATTGACAGTTTATGTTAATGAAAAAGCAGTCTATTGTTGTTAACAACAAAATGTCAGTAATCCCGGGGCTAAGTATTATAATGAATTTTCGGGGCTATACCGTAGGTCTTCTAGCGGCGTCCCTGCTTGCAGGGTGCAGCGGGGCCGATGAAGCATTGTGGCCTACCCTGTCGGGATCGGATCCTGCAGGCACGCCACCACCTGCCGCGTCAACCGGTTACACTTCCGAGTCGGTGCCGCAGCGGATCGATATTCCAGAGCCACAGCCGTCCGTATACACGGCGCCGGTGCAGACGGCCCAGTCTTCTGTTGAGCGGACTATTGCCGCGCCGGTGGCTGGTACGCCGACAGGCACCTTTGTCGGCCGGAAGGTCGAACAGATGCGCAATGACCTCGTGAAGCTGCAGGATTCGGTGCGCGCGCTCAATGCCCGGATGCTGCAGATCACGAATGAAAACGTTGCGGCCTCCCAGCGTTATCATGCGGTCGTGGCGGAAATGAACGCCAAGCTGCAGATCGGCACCACACCGGGCAACCCGGTCATGGTAAAGCAGTGGAACGATGCGCAGCAGCAACTCGAGCATATTGCGGAAAGCCTGAGCCACATGGACAAGCTTTCCAACGACGCGGCCGGCGAGGCCGGACTGTCCGCTTGGCTGCTCGATAGTGTGCGTGCGACCTTCGCGTTGAGCGGCGCCGTTGACGAGGATCACCGGCAATTGCGGATCCTGGAAGATGAAGTCAACGGGACCGTTGTGCTGATCGACCGGCTGCTGAACGAATTAAGCGAGGATGTCTCGCGCCAGACCACCTATGTTGCCAATGAGCGCCGCAATATCACGACAATGTCGCTGGCGGTAAAGAACGGCGAATTGTACGGAACCAGCCTGGTCAACCGCGCCTTCGCGCAGAGCCAGAACCTGGCCAGCGCCGCATCGCAGGCTTCCGGCCCGGCCGTTGGCGAACGGCCCCTGGTCGTTATCCGTTTCGATCGCCCTGATATTCCCTATCAGCAGGCACTGTATAATGCGGTCAGTCGGGCGCTGGAACGTAAACCCGACGCCTCTTTCGACCTGGTTGCCGTGACCCCGAAACGGGGCAGTGCGGCGCAGACAGCGCTGAACAGCACGCAGACCAAGCGCAATGCCGAGGCTGTGCTGCGGACACTGGCCGATATGGGGCTGCCGGGGAATCGTGTGAAGCTTTCAGCGACGACAAGTCCTGATGTGGAAGCGAACGAGGTTCAGATTTTCGTACGCTGATGCGGCCCGCCGCATGAAATCGTCGCCTGACCACCGGATTTGAGTCTATGCTTTGTCATGGCCTGCGGGCCGTGCCGCGTGTGCGATCGAACCGGATTCGGGTATGAAAGCGATTGCGTTACTTTTTTTCATTATTCTGGTGACCGCATCACCGGTCGCGGCGGCGGATGAATCCGGTCGGCGCGATCTTATCGTCCGGGTTATTCAGCAACAGCTCGATGCTTTTGGTCGCAATGATGGTGAGGCCGCGTTCAGCCATGCCGCGCCCGATATCCAGGCCAGGTTCGGTACGGCGGCTCAGTTCATGAGCGCGGTCGAAAGCGGTTACGCGCCATTATTCCGGCCGCGATCAGTGACTTTTCTCGATCTGTTCGATCAGAAGGAAACCGGTGGTGTTGTTCAGCGGGTCCTGGTGACCGGCCGAGAAGGCGCGCAGGTCATGGCCCTGTATTCGATGCTTCAAATGCGATCAGGCGCCTGGCGGATCTCGGGGTGTCTGCTGGTACCGGCGCCCGGCAACCCGACATGACGGGCGGCGGGCCAAAGGAATACCCGGTATCCTGGGAGGAACTGCACCGCAACGCACGGGCGCTTGCCTGGCGGTTACTGGACCTGGGACCGTTTGACGGCATCGTGGCGATCGCGCGCGGCGGCCTTGTTCCGGCGGCTATTGTCGCACGCGAGCTGGAAATCCGCCTCGTCGATACGGTTTGTATCGCATCCTATGACCACAAGGATCAGGGCCAGGCGCAAATCCTGAAAGGTATCCGGGGCGATGGCACGAACCTGTTGATCGTTGATGACCTGGTGGACACGGGGACCACAGCGCAGATTGTCCGCAAAATGCTGCCGAAGGCGCATTTCGCGACGGTCTATGCGAAACCGGCAGGCCGGCCGCTGGTCGATACCTTCGTGACGGAGGTCAGCCAGGATACCTGGATCCTGTTTCCCTGGGATATTGAACCGGTTTACGCCGAACCGATTTCCGGCCGCCGCTGACCGCTGAAATCAGCGGCGCAACGGTACCGGAATATTGTCGATAAGCCGCGTCGAACCCAGCACCGCGGCAACCAGGGCCCGCGCAGGCCGGTCAACATTGTCCAGCGGCGCCAGCGTATCCGCATCGCAGACCGCAAGATAATCGATCCGCGCAAATCCCGCCTTTTGCAGCGTTGCCTGGCCCCGCGCGATGGCCTCCGCACAGGATTCGCCCTCGGCTGCGGCGGCTGCGGTTTCCTGAAGGGTCTGGTGCAACAGGGGTGCAATTGCGCGTTCTTCCGGGGTCAGGTACCAGTTGCGCGATGACATGGCGAGGCCATCCTTTTCGCGGACGGTCGGCACGCCGATGACTTCAATGGGAATATCGAGATCACGGACCATACGCCGGATGACCTGAAGCTGCTGATAGTCCTTTTCACCGAAATAGGCCCGGTCCGGCAAAGACTGCATGAACAGCTTGTTGACGACCGTCGCGACGCCGCCAAAGAAATGCGGTCGCGTTGCGCCGCACAAACCCTCGGTAATACCGGAAACAGAGACTTTCGTGGAGAAACCTTCTGCATACATTTCCGTGACATCCGGGGCGAAAAGCAGATCTGCCTTCAATCGGTCCAGTTTGGCGATGTCGTCAGCTTCGTCACGCGGATAGGCCTCGAAATCCTCCGTCGGTGCAAACTGCGCAGGGTTGACGAAAATCGTCGCAATGACCCGGTCGCAATTGCGAAGCGCCGCACTCACAAGGGCCAGGTGCCCGTCATGCAGGGCGCCCATGGTCGGAATCAGACCAATGGTCTCACCGTTCTTCCGCCAGGCTCGCGTATGCACACGAAGGCTTTCGACATCGCGCACGACGGTGATTTTCGTGCTTTTCGCCGCGGTCGTACCGTCCACAGGCGGGATGGCGATTGTGCCGGTTCTGGTTTTGGCGCCCATTTTTTACGATTATCCTGTTTCCGGGATGCGTCCAATTTCACTTTGGCGGCGGCACCATAAGCCCAATTATTGCGAAGCACAATAATAGGGCTTCAGCGTGAAAGGCCGGTGCCCGGGGCCGTATCCCCGGCATCAGTTAAACACTAATATGGTGTTCGTAATATTAAGGACAACAATATGCCGGCCTGCATTTGTCGCCACGCCCTGATTGTCAGCAGCTTTCTCATGGGGTTTGCCCCCTTTGTGGCGGCCCAACACGCAGAACCGGAAGCCGCAAGCGGCTTTACCAGCAAGCAGGCGGTTACCGCAAAATCCTTCATGGTTGCGGCGGCAAACCCGCTGGCGGCCCGGACGGGATATGACATTCTTGGGCAGGGCGGCAGCGCTGTGGACGCGGCAATCGCCGTCCAGATGGTACTGAACCTCGTCGAACCGCAAAGTTCCGGGATCGGCGGCGGCGGGTTTCTGTTGCACTGGGACGCGGACACGAAATCCCTGGTCAGTTACGACGGGCGGGAAACCGCCCCGGCCGCTGTGGGCGAAGACCTGTTTCTGGGGCCGGACGGAGAGCCGGTTGACCGATGGGATGCGCGGGTCGGGGGCCGTTCCGTCGGCGTGCCCGGTGTCCTGCGGATGATGGAAGCGGCGCATCGGCGGCATGGCATCCTGCCCTGGGCGGATCTGTTCGCGCCGGCAATCGAACTTGCCGAAGCCGGGTTCGAAATTTCACCCCGGTTGCATATGCTTGCGCGTGGGTCCAAATACCTGCAGCAGTATAGCGCGGCGCGGGAATACCTGTTTGATACCACGGGCGCGCCGCTGCCGGTCGGTCACCTTCTGGTCAATCGGCCGTTTGCGAAAACACTGCGTCTGATTGCGGCGGAAGGCGCCGACGCATTCTATACCGGGGCGATCGCACGCGACATTGTCGCCGCCGTCGCGACGCCGGAAAATCCGGGTCTCATGACCCTGGCGGACCTGGCGCGATACGAGGCGAAGGTGCGCGACCCGGTTTGTGCGCCATATCGTATCTATCGTGTCTGCGGGATGGGGCCGCCATCGACCGGCGGGCTGACCGTCGCGATGATTCTGGGTCAACTGGAGCAATTCGACCTGAAGACTCTTGGGGCAGATTCCGCGCAGGCGCTGCACCTGTTCACCCAGGCTTCGCGGCTCGCCTATGCCGATCGGAACCGGTACATGGGCGATTCCGACGTCATTCCTGTGCCGGTAAAGGCACTGCTGGACAGGGAATATTTGCATCGCCGCGGAGCGGATATCGATCCGCAGAAGGATATGGGTAAGGCGTTGCCGGGCGATTTGCCGGAAAAGGCGGGTCTGGACGGCGGTGAAACGAACGAGCAGCCATCCACGTCGCATATGTCGATTGTCGATGCCCACGGTAATGCGGTGTCATTCACAACGTCGATTGCCATCGGTTTCGGTTCCCGCGTCATGGCGGGCGGGTTTTTCCTCAACAACCAACTGACCGATTTCGCGTTTCGGCCGCGCAAAGGCGGTGTCCCGCATATAAACCGCGCCGGGCCCGGTAAGCGGCCGCGGTCATCCATGTCGCCAACCTTCGTTTTCGGGCCGGATGGCGAATTACGTCTTGCGCTCGGGTCACCGGGTGGTACGAGTATCATCGGCTATGTCGCGAAAACGATAATTGCGGTAATCGATTGGGATATGGATATCCAGTCGGCGATTGCGCTGCCGCATTTCGCAAACAGAAACAGCAAGGAAACGGAATTGGAAAAAGGAACGGCGGCAGAATCCTATCGCGCCGCATTGATGGCGTTGGGCCATGAGATTGCTATCCGGAGCCACACCTCCGGACTGCACGGGATCGAAATCACGCCGCACGGCCTGATCGGCGGCGCCGACCCGCGCCGTGAAGGCGTGGCGATGGGGCGCTGATGGCCGTTTATCCGACCATTCATCTGCTGCCGGGGCGGCACAAGCGCGTCAAGACCGGTCATCCCTGGGTGTTTTCGAATGAAATAGCGCGATCAGAAATCGCGTTCGAAAGCGGGGCTGCTGTCAACGTCATTGGTGACAATGGCGAAAGTTTCGGTACGGCGATTTACAATCCACACACGTTGCTGGCGGGACGCATTATCGACCGGGGCAGCAATGTTGCACTTGATACCGGGTTTTTCGAGGAACGCCTGCGTTATGCGCTGGCGCTGCGCGACAGGATGTTCGCAGCACCTTATTACCGGTTGATACATGCCGAAGCGGACGGCTTGCCGGGACTGATTATCGACCGCTATGGCAATGCTGTGGTGATCCAGTTCAATACGGCGGGTATGGACCGGCTGACAGACACGGTCATTGCCGCGCTGGATCGGGTTCTCACCGTGCAAACCATCATTTTGCGCAACGATAGTGCCAGCCGCGAACTGGAAGGGTTGCCAAAAACGGTGACGACGTTGCGCGGTGACGACGATACGCCGGTTCTGGTGCGGGAAAACGGTGCGGAATTTACCACGCAACCGGCTGTCGGGCAGAAAACCGGCTGGTTCTATGATCAGCGGGCGAACAGGGCGTTCGTAGCGTCTCTCGCCGGGGATACCCGGATGATCGATGTCTTCTGTTACGGGGGTGGTTTTGGGATCCAGTCACTTCTGGCAGGCGCGGAAATTGCGACACTGGTTGATCGTTCCGCCACGGCGCTGGATGATGCTGCGGCATCGGCGGCACGGAACGGTGTTGATAACCGCTGTACGTTTATCAAGGCGGACGCCTTTGAGGAAATGGAACGGCAGGATGCCGCCGGCGAACGATACGGTGTCGTTGTCGCCGATCCGCCCGCCTTTATCCGGGCGCGCAAGGATATCGGTGCGGGCAGCCGCGCCTATCAGAAAATGGCGCGGCTGGCGGCGCGGCTTGTCGCGCCGGGGGGGATCCTGTTTGTTGCGTCGTGTTCACACCATATGCCGCCTGACCTGTTCCGCGAGGCAATACGCAAGGGGCTTGGTGATAGCAGGCGGACAGGCCGGATCCTGCGCGATGCCGGGGCTGGCCCCGACCATCCGGTCCACCCCCATCTGCCTGAAACGGCGTATCTGAAGTCCCTGACCCTGGCGCTGGATTAACCCGGTTTAATTTATCGGCAGGGTTAGGCGGAACGTCGTGCCGGTTTCGCCGGTCGCCTCTAGCACCAGGTCGCCGCCATGATTGCGCATCAGCTCCCGCGCGATGGCGAGCCCGAGGCCCGTGCCGCCGGCGCGGACCGATCCTTCAAAGGGTTCGAACAGGCGTTTTTGCGCCCGTTCCGGTAGCCCGGGCCCGTTATCCTGTATCGAGAGGGCAATCATGCCGTCCGTGACACTGGAACGGACGACCACTTCGGTGGCACCGGCCTCTGCCGAATTCTGCAGGATATTGCTCAGCACCCTCAGAATCTGACCCCGATCTGCGTTGATGGTCAATTCGGTATCCACCACGCTTTCGATGGACATCAGCTTGCCACCCGATAGATTACGGGTGGCCCGGACGTCAGTGACCAGAGACGCAAGGGGGAAACGGCTGAGTCGCATCGCCATGTGATCGTGGCGAACATAATCCAGCGTGTCGTCGCACAGGGCAACGGCGCGGTCGATGGCGGAAATCAGTGTCGGTGTGACGCGTTTGACATCGGGATCATCGCTGCTCTCCAGCCGGTCCGAAACCAGCAATGCGGAAGACAGAATGCCGCGCAGGTCATGGTTGATTTTTGCGACGCCCGTACCGAGGGCGGCAAGCCGTCCTTTTTGCCGCAAAGAGGCACGTAGAACGCCCTGCATCGTGGCGAGTTCGTGTTGGGCGACGCCAATTTCGTCGCTTCGGGTCGATGGTTCGATGATGTTGTGCAGATCGTCCGGGTTTTCGCGAAAGCGGGTCATGCTTTCGGTGATCCGGCGCATTGGCCGTACCATCAGCCAGTGGAGCGAAAGATACACCAGTCCGGCTGTAAACAGCGAAATAACGAGGGAAAGCAGGAAAACACGCCAGCCAAAATCGATCAGCGCTGCCTGCAGCGGGCGTTCCTCGATGACGACTTCGATATTCGTTTCGGAATGCTTCGGTGACGGACCGATAATTCGCACCACCCGGGCTTCCGTCCGGCTCAGCACCATGAGCGCGTCCACGACGAGTTCCAGTGGGCTGCTTTGCCCCAGGTTTATAGATTCCTGGAGGGGCGGCGGCGTATCGCTGGCCAGAACCAGCTTCGCGCCGCCACGATGAACATTGATTGCGTATGCCCCTACATGTGTCAGCAATTCCTCACGCATCCGGTCATCGACCATGCCTTCCGGCGCGACGTCGAGTGTCAGAATGGCCAGATGCGCCGCGCTAAGGCGTTCTGTCAGCCAGTCATAGCGAAACCGGGCGACTGACGGCACGAAGATCATAATTTCCGCAATCATGACAAACAGAATGGTCAGTACCAGAAGGCGTGCGGAAAGGCTGCGCATTTTGGCGTCTACTTCACCTGTTCACGCGATGCGGCGGCGATCTGTCGCTTGTTGCGCTTCTGAACTCTCAACCACCCTGCCGCTTCGCTCTCAGTTTCTTGTACAGGATAGGGGCGAGTGAAAGAAGCGCCAAGCCCGACAGGGCCAGGATGATATCCGGCGTCAGAATGCCCGAAACCGTGAACGATGCGCCGCTGTCGAAGATGCTGCCCAGCCCGGCGCCGACCTGTGCGAAGACAACGGTCCCGGGAATGATGCCGATCAGCGTAGCAAGGACATAGGTCCTGAGGGATACGCCAAGGAAGGCCGGGACCAGATTGACGACGAAAAATGGAAATAACGGAATCAGCCGAAGGACAAGCAGGTAGCTGAAAGCATTTTCCCGGAATCCGGCTTCCATCTTCTGTAATGCGGGGCCCATGCGGCGGCGGAACGTGTCGCCAATGGCGGTTTTGGCGATCAGAAACAGCAGGGTGGCCCCTATGGTTGCGGAGATCACGACATAACCGGTGCCCAGGAACGGTCCGAAAAGGAAACCGCCGGCAATCGTCAGAAATGCGCCTCCCGGCAATGAGAAGGCGACAACGACTATGTACAGAGCAGAAAACAAAAGCGCGGCAGTCACGCCATTTTGCTGAACCAGGTCAAGCAATGCCTCCCGGTTATCACGCAGCACGTCAAAATTGAGATATGCGTCCAGTCCGAAAGCGTAGAACGCGCCAAGCCCTGCCAATAAGACAGCAACAGGCCAAAGCCGCCGGGTATCGAACGGGGGATTGCCACCACCTTGAGATCGCGATTCGGCATCTGGAGTGTTCACGTGATATCAGTCCTTCCCGGATTGCAGCCATGCTCTGCCCGCGAATGCGCATTTCATGGTCTGTGCCAAGTTGTAGCAGACTGGCCGCACTGGATTGACTTGATGTAACGCACAATTTATACAGCGGCCAGATTTTCAAGCTAGAATTCGGAGAGCCACCGTGAAACGTACCTATCAGCCCAGTCGTCTTGTCCGTAAGCGACGCCACGGGTTCCGGAGCCGGATGGCGACAACCGGCGGTCGCACAGTCCTCGCGCGGCGCCGTGCGAGAGGCCGCAAGCGGCTTTCTGCCTGAACGCCAGCCGATTGATCGAAAAGCATGCGCGCGCCGTACGACCGTTTGAAGCGGCGTGCGGATTTCGTGCGTGTCACTAGGGCGCGTCAGAGTACTGCCGCGCCCGGTCTTGTGCTGCAGATGCTTGCGCACCAGACAAGGGATAGCGCACCCAGGGTCGGGTTTACGGCGAGCCGCAAGGTTGGAAACGCCGTTCAGCGGAATCGGGCCAAGCGACGCTTGCGGGCGCTTGCGGAACAGGTTATTCCCCGCCATGCGCAGCGGGGCCATGATTACGTGATGATAGCAAGACACAACACGGCCGTCCGGCCATTCAACGAATTGATAAAGGACCTTGAATCCGCGCTGAAGCGGCTCAAGGTATGGCGGGATGGTTAGACCTACAGAAACGGCGCGGATTCCGGCCACTGCAAGCGTTGCGGCGCACGTACTAAGAATCCTGATCCGTTTTTATCAGCTGGTCATATCGCCGTTTCTGCCGGCGCATTGCCGCTATTGGCCGACCTGCTCGAATTATGCAAAAACCGCGATACACGACCATGGGGCACTGGCGGGCGGCTGGCTCGCCCTGCGGCGGGTCGGGCGCTGCCATCCATGGGGCGGCAGTGGTTATGACCCGGTTCCGGAGCGCCACGCGCCGGTCTCCTCCCGAAAAGGCGAATGGGAACAACACGTATGAGTGATCAAAAAAACGTTTTTGTAGCCATCGTCATTTCGATCATGATTCTGGTCGGCTGGAATTATTTTTACGAGGCGCCGCGACAGGAACAGCGGCAGCAGGCGCAACAAGCGCAGCAGGAACAGTTGCAACAGCAGCAGAACCAGGCGGCGCAGGTCGGGCAGCCTGGCGGGCTTGATGCGACCGCGCCGTCGCCGGATGGCGCGTCCGCGCCGATGATCCCGATTGGCCAGGACGCGACCCCGGGATCCACCGGTCCGGGCATCACGGCGCCGGACGCGGCGCAGAATCGTGAGGCGGCCTTGTCCAAGACCCCGCGGATCAGGGTCGACTCACCCCGGGTCCGGGGATCCATTTCCCTGCAGGGCGCCCGGATCGACGACATTGTGCTGAAGGATTATCGCGAGACGCTGGACCCGGACAGCGCGAATATCGTCGTGCTGCAGCCGACAAAGAGCGAAAGACCCTATTACGCGAGTTTCGGCTGGATCGGGCCAAAGGATGTCGCCGTGCCGTCATTCGATACGGTATGGCAGGCGAACGGGTCCGTGCTGACGGCGGAATCGCCTGTCACGCTGTCGTGGGATAACGGCGCCGGACTCCTGTTCGAGCAGACGTTCTCCATCGACGAAAATTACATGATCCAGACCGTCCAGCGCGTCCGGAATTCGACGGGAAGTCCGGTTACCTTCAAGCCATACGGGCTGATATCCCGGACGGGGACTCCCAAAATCGAGGGGTTCTTTATCCTGCATGAGGGGCTCATCGGTGTCCTGGACGAAATCCTGCAGGAAATCGATTACGATGAACTGCGCGACAATGGTCCGCAGCAGTTTGACGCAACGAACGGATGGCTCGGGATTACCGACAAATACTGGCTGGTTGCGCTGGTTCCCGACAAGGACAGCCCGGTCAAGGTTCGATACATCGCTGATACAAAGGGCGCCCAGCCGCTTTACCAGACGGATTATGTCGCAGGGGAACAGACGGTCGCACCAGGTGGCGTTACGGAATCGTCCAGCCACCTGTTCGCGGGGGCAAAGGAAGTCCGTATCCTGGACAAGTATGAAGCCGAACTGGGCATTTATGACTTTGACAAGGCGGTTGATTTCGGCTGGCTCTACTACCTGACGAAGCCGATTTTCTATGCGATCGACTGGCTGTATACCTATCTGGGGAATTTCGGACTGGCGATCCTGGCGCTGACCGTTTTCGTGAAGCTGCTGTTCTTCCCGCTCGCCAACAAATCCTATGTCTCGATGAGCAAGATGAAGCTCCTGCAGCCGCGGCTGGTTGAACTGCGCGAGAAATACGGTGACGACCGGGCGAAACTGAACCAGGAAATGATGGCGCTGTACAAGAAGGAAGGGGCCAATCCGGCGGCGGGCTGCCTGCCGATTCTGGTCCAGATCCCGGTGTTCTTTGCCCTCTACAAGGTGCTGTTCGTCAATATCGAGATGCGGCATGCGCCCTTCTTCGGCTGGATTCATGATCTTTCCGCCCCGGACCCGTCGGGAATCCTGGTCGGATTCGGTTTCTTCCCCTGGGATGTTCCGGCCATTCTGACGCTCGCCAATATCGGCATCTGGCCGCTGATCATGGGCCTGACAATGTATCTGCAGCAGAAGCTGAACCCCGCGCCCGCCGATCCCGTGCAGGCCAAGGTGTTCATGTTCATGCCGCTGATCTTCATGTTCATGCTGGCCGGGTTTCCGGCTGGACTGGTCATCTACTGGGCCTGGAACAACACCCTCTCGATCGCCCAGCAATACGTGATCATGCGTCGCCAGGGCGTCGCGATCGGCGGCGGTTCGACCAAGGGAAAGAGCAGCTGACCGACGAATTCACAGACGCGGAACTCGAGGAAGGGCGACTCCTTTTTGCGCAGCAGTGCGACTTCGTCATGGGCGTGGCCAGCCTTGCGGGGCTGCCGCCCGACGGCCTGCCCGAAGTTGCTTTCGCCGGCCGCTCCAATGTCGGTAAATCCAGCCTCGTCAATGCGCTGACCGGCCGCAAGACGCTGGCACGGACAAGCAATTCGCCCGGCCGGACCCAACAGATTAATTTTTTCAATCTCGGCGGCAGGCTCATGCTGGTCGATCTGCCGGGATACGGCTATGCGCGCGCCGCGAAAACGGATGTGTATGCGTGGACCAGCCTGGTTCGCGATTATTTGCGTGGCCGTGTCGGACTGCGCCGGATCTGCCTGCTGATCGACAGCCGCCATGGCCTGAAAGCGAATGACGCGGAAATCATGGATATGCTGGACAAGGCGGCGGTACCCTATCAGGTCGTGCTGACCAAAACGGATAAGGTAAAAGCAGGCGCATTATCAGCATGCATTGCGGATATCACCGGAAAACTGAAAAAGCGCGCGGCCGCTATCCCGGAAATTCTGGTGACCAGTTCGCGCACGGGAAACGGTGTTGCCGAAATGCGCACGGTTCTGTCGAAGGTAGCGGCGCCGAAACCTTTGCTATAAAGTCCGCGACCGCAACAATATTGCCGATGACATCGGGACAGGAACATGGACGACAGCAGTAAAATTCAACGCGAAGAATGGCTCGCAAAAGCAGACATCCTGACGGAGGCATTACCCTATATGCGGCAATATGCGGGCCAGACCATCGTTGTGAAATATGGTGGCCATGCGATGGGGGATGCGGCGCTGTCCAGCGCCTTTGCGCGCGATGTCGTGCTGCTGAAGCAGGTTGGCCTGCATCCGGTTGTGGTGCACGGCGGCGGCCCGCAGATCGGCGCGATGCTGGAACGGCTGAAAATCAAAAGCGAATTCGTCGACGGTTTGCGGGTAACCGATGCGGCGACGGTTGAAATCGTTGAAATGGTCCTGTCCGGCAGCATCAACAAGGAAATCGTTGCGGCGATCGCCGGCGCCGG
>CAXBEC010000002.1:0-29155 GCA_963974145.1 uncultured Alphaproteobacteria bacterium
GTGAATTCATTCACTGCCTGGGCGACACCCATATCTATATGAACCATCTGGAACAAGTCGACCTGCAATTGCAGCGGGAACCCTACCCCCTGCCGGTCATGCGCCTTGATCCGGAGGTCAAAGACCTGTTCGCCTTTCGCTACGAGCATTTTACACTCGAGAATTATCGCACCCACGCGCATATCCCCGGCAAGGTCGCGGTGTGACCCTGCGCCGCTGTCTTGTGGTGGCCATGGCGTCGAACCGGGTAATCGGCCGCGATGGCGGCATGCCGTGGCATATCCCGGCCGATCTGCGGCATTTCAAATCGGTGACAATGGGCAAGCCGCTGGTCATGGGGCGCAAGACCTTCCAGTCAATCGGCCGCCCCCTTCCCGGACGCGCCAATATCGTAATTACGCGGGACAGGGAATTTTCTGTTCCCGGCGTCACCGTTGTCAGCAACGTGGATGATGCCCTTCAGGAAGCCGAATCAACGGCGCGCCGCGACGGGGTCGGCGAAATCATGGTGATCGGCGGCGGCGAAATATATGCGCGCTTATTACCGGTCGCGGATCGCCTTTACCTGACCGAGATTCACCAGGATTCGGAAGGCGACGTGCTGTTTCCCGAAATTGACCCGGCGATGTGGCGCGAGATTGCCCGCGAGGATATCGCCGCCGATGGTGAAACACCGGCCTATGCTTTCGTGACACTCGACCGGGCCTGACGGCTACCAGGCCGGTTCTACCCCCGGCCGCAGGTAACGGTAATAATCGGCGCGGCCTTCCCGGCGGTCGATGGCTTCGTCAATGAAACGGACGAGTTCGTTCGCCACGGCGACCGAATAATGCAGCGCGTCCCAGTAGTTTTCGTCGTGGCGGGTTATCTCGGAAGGGAACATAAAGTCGATGACATGGGTCATCGGCCGCGCGGTGGCGATCCCGGTCAGGCGCATCTTGCATTCAGCCCAGCGTGCGGCATCGAGGCTGCCCGGCGCCGGCTGGACATAGTGATGATAGGGCACGAACACCAGCGCTGCTGTCGTCGTTTCGGGCAGGCGCGCCAGCATCGCCGCCATGCGCGCATGGGCAGGATAAACCCAGGCGGCGCGTTGCGGGCCATAGGCATCCGCCGGCTTCACGACCGGTTCATGCTGTCGCGGTTCGCCGCCGCCATAGATATGGCTCCGGGCCCGCGTCAGGTCGTATTCCGAATCCGGCGGCAGAAAATCCATGTAGCCGTCCCGCCCGTATTTCGCCGGGCGCCGGCCAATCAGATACCCGACCTGGCGAATTGCCTGCTCGACCGAAAACGCATCGAACAGATGCAGCGCGTCATTCCAGGGATTGCCGTCATAAAGCCAGGGCGGGAACGGCCGGAAGGTGAACAGGGGCAGGGCTTCTGCAGTGCTACACCATTCATCGTCGATGCCGAAGATCACGAATCGGGGCGCGGGATGATGGTCGGCGAACAGGTCGAAGATCCGCTGCTGTTCGTAGGTCGTGCCGCTGTTCATCGACAGGTTGGCGAACCGCGCGCCCAGCACATCGTTCAGACGGTCGGGCTGCAGGAGCCGAGTCGTCGAGGTCCCGAAAACGGCGCTGTCGAAATCCGGATTGGCCGCGACGGCGGGATAGGCAAAGCGCTGGTTCGAGGCAACGGGCCGCCGATCCATGGGCGGCGAGAACGGCAACGTGTCATAGGGATCGACGATCAGGACGAATCCATACAGCAGCGCCGCCGCCGACAGGGCGGCGATGCACAGCCATCGCCAGAATTGTTGCCACTGCATTGCTGTCGCGATGCCCCCGATTCGATCAGAACTGAAAGTAGATGAATTCCTGGCCGGATTCGCCCCCGACATGCAGTACGATAGCGGCCAGCGCCAGCCCGCCGGCAAGCGCGATGAGCCGGTTCGGATACAGCCGTGTCTGTACCAGCATTTGCGATGTCGGCCCCAGTGCGGCGAACAGGAAAGCCGCCGGAATGTTCCAGTTGGCTTCCAGACCAGACAGGTTTCCGGTCAACCCGTTCAGTCCCGCCATCGACCCCAGCAGGCCCCATGCGGCCGGGAATGTCTCGGCGCGGAACACGACCCAGGTGACAAAGACAAACAGCATCGTGACAAGCCAGCCGGCAGGTGCCGGCATGCGGCCCCCCGCATGGCGCCATAAATGGTAAACCCCCAGCGCGGCGCCATGCAGCCCGCCCCAGACAACAAAGGTCCACGACGCGCCATGCCACAACCCGCCCAGCAGCATGGTAACCGCCAGCGCCAGCGCCTGACGCGCCGGCCCGAACCGGTTACCACCCAGCGGGATATACAGGTAATCGCGCAGGAAGCGGGACAGGGTCATGTGCCAGCGGCGCCAGAAATCA
This sequence comes from uncultured Alphaproteobacteria bacterium, assembly GCA_963974145.1. GTDB lineage: Bacteria > Pseudomonadota > Alphaproteobacteria > UBA8366 > MarineAlpha4-Bin1. Next base: position 2,362 of record CAXBEC010000002.1, read on the forward strand.
CCGATCGACGCCGCCCGATACGGCACGTTGAAATTGATCGGCAGAACGAGGCCGAACATCAGCGCGAGGCCGATGGCCATGTCCGAATAACCCGAGAAATCGAAATAGATCTGCAGACCGAAGGCCAGGCAGGCCATCCATGAATCTATGAAACTGGCCGTGGCGCCATCCGCCGCCGCACCAAAAACCGGATTGGCGATCAGCGCCAGCCGGTCGGCAATGAACAGTTTTTTCACCAGCCCGCATAACAGCAGCATCGCCCCCCGGGAGAGGTTTTCATGGACCGGGCCCTGGCGCGGGTCAGCATCGAACTGGAAGATAATTTCGTTGTGGCGAATGATCGGCCCGGCGATGAGCTGGGGAAAGAACGTCACATACAGGGCGTATTCATGGAACCGGTAACGCGGGGCGTCGCCACGGCTGACATCCACGATGTAGGAAATCTGCTGAAAGGTGAAGAAACTGATCCCGAGCGGCAGGATAATCGACCAGTTCTCATGCTGCCAGCCACCGACCCAGGCGACGGTGGATGCGGCGAAATCGGCATACTTGAACACGCCGATCAGACCGAGGTTGAGGACCACGCCCAGGCTGGTCAGGTAACGCAGATGCCAGCGGTAATGTATCCGGACCAGCAGCCAGTTCACCGCAATCGACCCGGCCAGCAGCGGCAGCAACCGGACGTCCCAGTATCCGTAGAAAAACAGCGACGCCGCGATCAGCCAGCAGATCCGGCGGTCGCGGCTGGCCGCCATGCGGTAATAGCCGACAAGCGCCACCGGCAGAAACAGGGCAAGGAAAACCTGGCTATGAAACAGCATGCGCGCGCGCTTCAGGTCGCCGGAAAATCCACTGTGACAATATCGGGAACAGGATCATCAAATTGCCGGGTCAGGCTGCAAAGCCCTTCGCGTGGACGACGGGCAGGACCTCGTCGATCAGCAGTTCCGTCTGGCGCATCGTGTCCGCGTCGCCGTTTGAGATCGGCCGCAGGACGAATTTGAAGGCGCCGGCGCCAACGAAATTACGCAGCCGCTCGATGATGTCCTCTGCATTGCCCACCCCGAAATATTCCGGCGCATGCCGCCCGGTGCGTTTCTCGAACGCCGCCGCGGCGCGCTGCACCACAGGGTCTTCCATGCTGCCGAACCGGAAGGGAAAGCTGGCGCCGAAATGGTCCTCGTTGATCGGCCGGCCGGCTTCCTTCGCCGCTTCCTTGATGCCGGCAATGACCGGGGCAACGATGGCGGGCGTTTCCAGCCCGGCCAGCCAGCCGGTGCCGAACCGCGCCGTGCGCCGGACCGCGGCGGGACTGGAACCGCCGAGCCAGAAAGGGATGCGTTTCTGCACCGGCTTGGGCGCGATGCAGGCATCGGTATATTTGTAGAATTCGCCGTCGAAATTCACGCTGTCTTCCGTCCACAGCCGCTGGATCAGTTCCAGCGCCTCGTTGGTGCGCTTGCCGCGGGCTTTCGTCACCTGGTTCGTCGCGGACCAGATGGCGGTAGAGGCGCTGCCGATTCCGAAGGCCGGCAGCAGCCGCCCCTCGCTCAGCATGTCCACCGTGGCGCATTGCTTGGCCAGCAGCAGCGGATCACGCAGCCCGGCGGAGGCAACATTCATGCCGAATTTCAGTTTTTTGGTGGCCCCGGCCAGCGCCGCCATGGTGGTCATGCATTCCAGGAAAGGTTCCTTTGACGCCAGACGGTCAATCTGCCAGATCGAATCGACGCCGCGCTCCTCGCACATGCCGACCCAGTCCCAGTATCCCCGCGCCCCGGCAAACGTAAACTCCGCCAGTCCCAACCCGACTCCGACACCCATTTTCGCAATCCCTGCCTGTTACGCCGCGCTGTCGCGACCGTTCAATGCTTATCCTAGCGGATCGCACGCGCAAGTGCGATCAGGCCGGTTCCCTGTTGATGACCCCGCGCCGCATCTGGTCGCGCTCGATGGATTCGAACAGCGCCTTGAAATTCCCTTCGCCGAAGCCGTCATCCTTCTTGCGCTGGATGAATTCAAAGAAAACGGGACCGATCAGCGTGTCGGAGAATATCTGCAGCAGCAGCCGCGGGTCGCCCTTTTCGGTCGAACCGTCCATCAGAATGCCCCGCGCCTTCAGTTGGTCAACCGGCTCGCCATGCCCCGGCAACCGTTCCTCCAGCATCTCGTAATAGGTTTCCGGCGGCGCGGTCATGAAGGGCACGCCGTTTGCCTTCAGCCGGTCCCAGGTATCCAGCAGATTGTCGGTTGCCAGCGCAATATGCTGGATGCCTTCGCCGTTATAGGCCATCAGGAACTCCTCGATCTGACCGGTACCCTGCGAGGCTTCCTCGTTCAGCGGGATGCGTATCCGGCCGTCCGGCGCAGTCATCGCGCGTGAGGTCAGCCCGGTATATTCGCCCTTGATATCGAAATAGCGGATTTCGCGGAAATTGAAGAGCTTCTCGTAGAACTTGCCCCAATGCGCCATCCGCCCGCGATAGACATTATGCGTCAGGTGGTCGATTTCCTTCAGCCCGCAGCCGACGGGGTGCCGGTCCACCCCGTCGATATAGGTGAAATCAATATCGTAAATCGAAAGATCGTCGCCATAGCGGTCGATCAGGTATAGCGGCGCACCGCCGATGCCCTTGATCGCCGGCAGCCGCAATTCCATCGGCCCGGTCGGGATGTCGACCGGTTGCGCGCCCAGCGCCAGTGCGCGCGAATAGGCCTTGTGCGCATCCGCCACCCGGAATGCCATGCCACAGGCCGACGGGCCATGTTCTTCGGCGAAGAAGGCGGCTTCGCTGCGCGGGTCACTGTTGACGATGAAGTTGATATCGCCCTGACGGAACAGCGCGACCAGTTTCGACCGGTGGGTCGCGACCTTCGTAAAGCCCAGCATCTCGAAAACCGGTTCCAGTACATTCGGTTCAGGGGCAGCGAATTCAACAAACTCGAAGCCGTTCAGCCCCATCGGATTGTCGAACAGATCGGCCATTCGTTCCTCTCCTTGACGGTGAGTCAGCAGGGTTGCGGCCAGTCTAGCCGACTCCGCGCATCGGCTGCTAGGGTCTGGCGAGCGGCAGGAAACAGGACAGCATCATGGCGAAACGACCCGAAACGACCGACAGAACCGCCAATGAACGGCGGATTTTCGATGACCGCGCCAGTGCGCCGCAACGGGTGCGCGGCAATCTGGGCCATGTCGTCGAACCGGCGCGGGAAATCCCCGTATTCGCCACGACGGATGTGCTGGTGGTCGGTGGCGGGCCGGCCGGGACGACGGCGGCGGTGGCGGCCGCGCGGCTCGGTGCCGATGTCATCCTGACCGAGCGCTACAATCATCTGGGCGGGCTTTCCACCGGCGGGCTGGTGATCTGGATCGACCGCATGTCCGACTGGAACGGCGAACACATCATCCGCGGCATGGCGGCGGAAATTCTTGACCGGCTGCCGCGTGATGCCATTTACGGCCCACCCCGCGAACAATGGGGATCGCGCGACGAGACCCTGTCAGCGCAATGGCAGAAACGCCATGCCGCCTTCCACGGTACAGTCACCTGGGCGCCGATGATCGACCCGGAATGGCTGAAGCTCGAATTGCTGCGCATGGTGCGCGAAGCGGGTGTCGAACTGCTATTGCACAGCTGGGTGGCGGCGCCGCTGGTCGAAGACGGGAAGGTCAACGGCGCGATACTGGAATCGAAACAAGGCCGCATGGCGATCCGCGCCCGGGTCGTAGTCGATACCACGGGCGACGGCGACATGTTCGCCCGGGCCGGGGAAGCCTTTGACGGCGATATCGACAGCGACGATATCCACCACACGGCCAATACCGCATCGCTGCTCTGTGGGGTCGACAATGCCCGCTGGCTGCAATTCATGGATGACGCACCGGACGCCTTCCGCGATTTCATGCGGCGGGGGCGCGAGCAGGTGAAGCATTTCGTACTGCCCTTTCCCGGCTGGCGCAATGATGTCACCGTTTTCATGGGCCCGCGCTTTGCGGGTTTTGACGTGCTGAAAATCGACGACCTGACAACGCTGGAAACCCTGTCGCGGGAAAGCCTGGTCGACCTGCTGAATTATTACCGCGGCAATGCCCCGGGGTTCGAAAACGCCTGGATCATGCTCAGCGCCCCGCAGCTTGGCGCACGGCACAGCCGCCGGCTCGTCGGGCTCGGGCGGATGACCGGCGAACGCACGAAAACCGGCGCGATTGAAACGGATGAAATCGGTATCAGCCCCAGTCTCAGCCCGAACCTGCCGAATGTATCCGTGCCCTATGGCGCGCTGCTGCCGCGAACAGTCGACAACCTGCTGGTCGCAGGGCGGCATATCTCGACCGACGCGCAGACCCACACCTATATGCGCGAAATCCCGCAATGCTGGCTGACCGGCCACGCCGCCGGGGTTGCCGCCGCGCTCAGCGTGCAGGCCGGCGTCTCACCAAAAGATGTCGCAATTCCCGACCTGCAGGCAGCACTGCGCAAACAGGGCGCGCATCTGCGCGACACCGCCTGACCACCTGATTGACACGCGACACCAAGGCCCGCCACTCTTGGTTCGTGCAAAACGGGAGGGTGAAGCATGCGCAAGACGATGTCGTTCCTGAAACGCCGCGCGGATATGAGCCAGCCGGAATTCTTCGACTGGTGGCTGAGCGAGCACCGGCCGCTGGGGTCGAAGATACCCGGGCTGCGGCATTACACGATCTCGCTGGTCGCCGATGGCGCGGACGCGGAATATGACGGCGTCGCGGAACTCTGGTTCGATGACACGGCCTCGGCGCAGGCCGGTTATGCCAGTCCGGAGGGACAGGCCGCCCGGGCCAGCGGCCAGGCGCATACCTCGCGGCGGGATTCCGTCGAACTGGTTGAGCACAAGTTCATCGACACCGGCGAACCGGCGCCGTTCAAGATGATCTCCATCCTCAAACGCGCCGCCCATATGACCCGGCCGGAATTCAAGAGCTGGTGGCTGGACAGCCATGTGGCGATGGTTCTGGAATTTCCCGAACTGCGCCATTACCAGGTTGTTCTGGCCGAAGACGGTCCCGACGGCGCCATCGACGGCTGCGCCGAGTTAAGTTTCAAGGATCTGGAGACGCTGAAGCGTGTGACCTCATCCGAACAGGTACGCAGCGTGCAGCAGAATGATTCGGTCAGCCACGCGTCGTCAATTATCCGTATGTATGTGGAGAAACACCCCGTTTTCTAGTGTCGAAAACCTGCCGGAGTCAGGGATACAGCCGCGGCTATGAACGGCGCAGGATCCAAATCTGCAATGGGCCAAATGACGTATGTCGGCCCCGGCAACAATTGTGTTTGTTTAGAAACGGATTGGACCTAAGATAATTTGTAAAATTTCAGTCAGAATCGACACTTCGCACAGGGTTATCGTTTTTGCGAAGTCAACGAAGGGGCAGGTTATGAAATTCAGAAGAACATTTTTTGGCGCGGTTACGATCGCGGCATCGGTGGCGGCGTCCATAGCGGCGGCGGAAAAAATCACTATCGGCCTTGCGTCGGAACCAACCTCGATGGATCCCCATTTCCATAATCTTGGGCCGAACAACGCGATTTCACGGCAAATCTTTGACCGGCTTATCCTGCAGGATGAAAAACAGCGCCTGATGCCGGGCCTGGCCCTGTCCTGGAAACCAATCGACGACCTGACCTGGGAATTCAAGCTGCGCCAGGGCGTCAAATTTCACGACGGTACCGATTTTACGGCCGATGATGTCGTCTGCACGTTCAAACGCGCGCCCGATGTTCCCAACTCGCCGGCGAGTTTCGGCACCTATATCAAGGGCAAGACGGTCGTCAAAGTCGATGACCACACCGTCCACTTCAAGACATCATCCCCCTATCCGCTGATGGGAAATGATGTTTCGACGATTCCCGTGATTTCCGATTCGGTTGGCTGCGGTGCGGCGACCGAAGACTTCAACTCCGGTAAAGCCGCCGTCGGCACCGGCCCCTTCAAATTCGTATCGTACAAGCCGGGCGAGTCGATTTCGTTTTCCCGGAATGATGACTATTGGGGCGACAAGCCGATCTGGACCGAAGTGGAATTTCGCGCGATCAAATCCGGCCCGTCCCGTGTTGCGGCTTTGCTGGCGGGCGATGTCGATATGATTGCCAGCGTCCCGACAACCGATATCCAGGCCCTGTCCAAGAACAAGGATCTCCAGCTCTCGCAGGGTGTCTCGAACCGTGTGATCTATCTGCATCTGGATCAGTTCCGTGAAGATTCGCCGCATGTCCATGCGAATGGCGGCGGCAAGATCAAGAATCCGCTGCTCGACCTTCGTGTCCGCAAGGCCATATCCATGGCGATCAGCCGTGACGCCATTGTCGACCGGGTCATGGAAGGCGTGGCGATCAAAGCCGGGCAGCTGCTGCCGGAAGGTTTCTTCGGTATTTCGCCAAACCTGCAACCCGTCGAGTACGATCCGCAAGGGGCAAAGGCGCTGCTTGCCGAAGCGGGATATGCCGACGGTTTCGAAATGACGATCCACAGCCCGAACGACCGGTACATCAACGACGCAAAGATTGCCGAGGCGATCGGACAGATGCTCAGCCGCATCGGCATCAAGATGTCTGTCGAGACCATGCCGCGATCGGTTTATTTCTCGCGCGCTTCGAAAGGTGGCGAAGGCGGGTTGCCGGAATTCAGCTTCATGCTTCTGGGCTGGGGTGCGGGATCGGGCGAGTCGTCGTCGCCGCTGAAATCACTCATCCATACCTATGACAAGAGCAAGGGCTTCGGCGCGGCCAACCGTGGCCGGCATTCCAATCCGGAAATCGATGCCCTGATCGAACAGGCACTGCGGACGGTCGATGATGAAAAACGCCAGGACCTGCTTGCCAAGGCGACCGAAATGGCCATCGCGAACGTGGCCGTGATACCGACGCATTTCCAGGTCAACACCTGGGCGGCGAAGAAGGGTATCAAGTACATTGCCCGCACGGATGAATACACTATCGCCGTTGGCGTGGCGCCCATTCACATTAGTGGCAACGATTCATGACCGTTTTCGTCATCCGCCGCCTGATGCAGGCCATGATCGTCGTATTCATTATGTCGATTATCGTTTTCTTCGGCGTCAACGTCATAGGCGACCCGGTTTACATGCTGGTCAGCCCCGATGCCGACCAGGCGGATATCCAGGCAACGATAGAGCGCCTCGGACTCGACCGTCCCATCTACGAACAGTATTTCCGCTTCCTTGCCGGCGCCTGGCAGGGCGACCTTGGCAACTCTTTCATTTTCGGCGAACCGGCGCTGAAGCTTATCCTGCACCACATGCCGGCGACCCTCGAACTGGCCTTTACAGCGCTTTTCATGGCCATTGTGGCGGGCATCCCTCTTGGGCTTTACGCCGGGCTGTATCCTGACCGGGCGGCATCCAAGGCGGTTATGGCCGGTTCTATTCTGGGCTTTTCATTGCCGACCTTCTGGGTCGGCCTGATGCTGATCATGCTGTTTGCCGTCATCCTTGGCTGGCTCCCGTCAACGGGCCGGGGCGATACAGTCAATGTGCTCGGGTTCGAGACCAGCCTGCTGACCGCGGACGGGCTCTCCCATGTCCTTTTACCGGCCCTGAACCTGTCCCTGTTGAAAATCTCCCTTGCCGTCCGGTTGACGCGCGCCGGCGTGCGTGAAGCCATGGGACAGGATTATGTAAAATTCGCCCGGGCAAAGGGCATCTCGACCCGCCGGATCATCGGCGTCCATGTGATGAAAAACATCATGATCCCGGTCGTGACGGTCCTCGGGCTGGAATTCGGCAGCCTGGTCGCCTTTTCCGTGGTGACCGAATCGATCTTCGCCTGGCCGGGCATGGGCAAGCTTCTGATCGATGCCATCCTCCAGCTCGACCGGCCCATTGTGGTCGCCTATCTGATGATCATTGTGCTGTTCTTCGTCGTGATCAACCTGGTGGTCGATATCATTTACTCGATCCTGGACCCAAGGGTCCGGTTACAGGACAAGACCACATGATCGACGCCGCACAGAACGCCCTTCCGGAGGCTGAAAAACAGTTGATTGACACGGAAACGCCGTTTCAGCGTTTCCGGTCCGAATTCCTGGAAAGCAAGGTTGCAACCGCCGCGCTGATAACGATGGTTGCCATCATCATTCTCGCCATTATCGCGCCCTGGATCGTGCCGCAGAACCCTTATGACCTGGCGCAGGTTGATGTCCTTGACAGTCGGATGGCCCCGGGGTCTGAAGCCTTTACCGGCTATACCATGTGGCTGGGGTCGGATGGCGCCGGCCGGGACCTGTATTCCGCGATCCTTTACGGGTTGCGCATTTCGTTGTCTGTCGGGATCACGTCCGGCGTCATCGCACTCCTGCTTGGCATGGTGATCGGCCTTGCTGCGGCATATGCCGGCGGACGGACAGAAAACCTGATCATGCGAATTGTCGACCTGCAGCTGTCATTCCCCGCCGCGCTGGTCGCGCTGATGCTGATCGCCATCCTCGGCAAGGGAGTCGACAAGATCATTCTGGCCCTCGTCGTTGCCCAATGGGCGTATTATGCGCGGACCGTTCGCAGTTCGGCCCTGGTCGAGCGGCACAAGGAATACGTCGAAGCGGCGGCATGTCTCGGCATCAGTCACGCGCGGATCATCTTCCGTCATATCCTGCCCAACTGCCTGGCGCCGCTGATCGTCGTCGGCACCGTTCAGACCGCGCATGCGATTTCGCTGGAGGCAACGCTGAGCTTCCTTGGTGTCGGCCTGCCGCCGACAAGCCCCAGCCTCGGCGTGCTGATCGCCAACGGCTTCGAATACATGATGTCCGGGCGATACTGGATATCCGTATATCCGGGGCTGGCCCTGTTGTTGACCGTGGTGTCTATCAATCTCGTCGGTGACCGGCTGCGGGATGTTCTGAACCCCCGCCGCAATACCGGCGGTCAGGCAAGGTCGGCGAAATGACGAATACGCTCGAGGTAAAGGGGCTTCGCACCCATTTCTTCATGCGTGGCGGTGTCGTGAAGGCCGTCGACGGTGTCGATTTTTCGATCCGCAAGGGCGAAATCATGGGCCTCGTCGGCGAATCCGGCTCGGGCAAATCGATCACCGGCTTTTCCATTATCGGCCTGATAGACCCGCCCGGTGAGATCATAGGCGGCTCAATCAAGTTCAATGGCGAGGAAATCGCCAATGCGTCGGAGGAACGCCTGCAGAAGATCAGGGGCGACCGTATCGCCATGGTGTTCCAGGACCCGATGATGACCCTGAACCCGGTGCTGCGCATCGACACCCAGATGATCGAGGCGATCGAGGCGCACCGTTCCGTCAGCAAGCAGGAAGCCTGGACCCGTGCCCGGGACACGCTTGGCATGGTAGGTATCCCCTCCCCGGACGAGCGGATGCGGGCTTATCCGCACCAGCTTTCAGGCGGCATGCGCCAGCGCGTGGCCATCGCGACCGCCTTCCTGAACGAACCGGACCTGATTATCGCGGATGAACCGACCACGGCGCTGGACGTTACCATCCAGGCGCAAATCATTTATGAAGCGCAGAATCTCTGCAGGCGGACCGGCGCTTCGCTTATCTGGATTACCCATGACCTGGCCGTCGTCGCCGGCCTCGCCGACCATATTTCCGTCATGTACGCGGGAAAGGTTGTCGAACAGGGCGCAACCGACGACGTTATCGACCGGCCGGTACACCCCTATACTGTCGGCCTGCTCGGCTCTGTGCCAACCGCCAACAAACGCGGCAAGCGGCTGTATCAGATATCGGGCATGGCGCCCAACATGATGGCGCTGCCGGAAGGTTGCGCATTCAAGGAAAGATGCCCCCGCCGCTCTCCGGAATGCGAGAAAACGCCGGAAATCACGAACCGTCACGGCAGGGCCTTTCGCTGCCATCACCCCCATGTCGAGGGGCAGTCATAATGTCGACGCCGCTTCTCGAGATCCGCGATGTCAGCAAGCGCTTTGTGAAGCGACTGGACGTCGCCGGGAAAATTGCCGCGCGGCTCGGCGCCAACATCGCGGACGAGACCGTACATGCCGTCGACGGGTTCAGTCTCGCAATAGAAAAGGGAGAGGTTGTCGGGCTTGTCGGCGAATCCGGTTGCGGCAAATCCACACTGGGCCGGGTCGTTGCCGGGATCCATGCAGCAACCGAGGGACAGGTGTTTTTCGAGGGTGAGGATATCGCGGCAATGTCCCGGACACGCCGGCGTGACGCGACTCTGGCTATTCAGATGATTTTCCAGGACCCGTTCGCGAGCCTCAATCCCCGCATGCTGGTGCAGGATATTATCGGCGAAGCGGCGCGATATCACGGGCTGACAACGAATTCAGGCCTGTCTGATTATGTCGATGAAGTCATGGCGAAGGTCGGCCTCGACCCGAGCCTCAAGAAGCGCTACCCGCATCAATTCTCCGGCGGTCAACGCCAGCGGATCGGCATTGCCCGCGCGCTGGCCGTGAAGCCGAAATTCCTGGTCTGTGACGAGGCGATTGCCGCGCTGGACGTTTCGATCCAGGCGCAGGTCATCAACCTGTTCATGGATTTGCGCGAGGAATTCGACCTCACCTATCTGTTCATCAGCCATGACCTCAGCGTTGTGGAGCATATCGCGGACCGGGTGGTCATCATGTATCTGGGACGAATTGTCGAGAACGCCACGACCGAGGACATATTTGCCCGACCGAACCACCCCTATACGCAGGCCCTGCTGGCAGAGGCCCCCCGACTGGATCAGCGCAAGCGGGATTTCGCACCGATCAAGGGGGAAATCCCCTCGCCGCTCCATCCGCCCGGCGGATGCCATTTTCATCCCCGATGCCCGCATGCCATGCCGCGTTGCGCAAGCGAAGTGCCGCAATTCAAAACTGTCCGGGCTGGACATCAGTCCGCGTGCCATCTGAACGACGAGTCCTGACATGACACAATCCACGATAATGCAGGACCCGGCTCCATGATCATTCCCGGCGTCCTGGAACGTATCGACCCGGTCGGCGCGCCGGTGGCGGTACTCTATACCTTGCCGCATTCCGGGCGGGACTATCCGGAAGATTTCAACAGCGCGCTCCCGATGGACATCCTGCGGCGCGCCGAGGATGCATATGTTGACCTGCTGCTCGACGGGGCGGAGGCCAATGGCGCGGCGGTATTGAAAGCGCTGTTCCCACGGGCCTACCTGGATGCAAACCGGATGGAAGACGACCTGGACCCGGCACTGCTGCCGCCGGGAACGCCGGTAACAGCGGGCGAAAAATCAAAGCTCGGCATCGGGCTGGTACGGCGGGTTGTGACGCCGGAATATCCGATTTACGACCGCCTGCTCACCCTGGACGAAGTTGAAAACCGGGTCAGCACCTATTACCGCCCCTATCACGAAGCCCTGAACGAAATCCTGTCGAGCCTGCATGCAAGCTTCGGTCAGGCCGTGTTCATCGACTGGCATTCCATGAAATCCGTCGGCAACGCCGCCACGCCGGACGGCGCAGGCGCAACCCGGCCGGATTTCGTGCTGGGCGATCTGCACGGCAATAGTTGCGCGCCCGGCCTGACCCAGGCGGTGTCAACATATCTGTCGGATCAGGGTTTCAGGGTAACCGTCAACGACCCCTATGCCGGTGGCGCGACCATGCGACGGTACGGAAAACCGGAACAGGGTATCCACGGGTTGCAGATCGAGATGAACCGGGCACTTTATCTCGACGAGAAAACCGTCACCATGACCGAAGGCGTGCCGGCCCTGCGCAACGCGCTGAGCGGTGTGCTGCCGGCAATTACCGCATTTTTGGGGTAAGGCGGGCCGTTCCCTCGCCAAAAGAATAGGCCCGACGGTGCGGAACGTCGCCGGAAAGACGACCGTTTCATTTTAAAATATGTGGTGCAGGGGCCGGCCGGGTCAGCAGCCAGACACCGTCCATGGCATATTTTAATTTAATTACAACATGTTATATGAAATATGGCGCGCCCGACAGGATTCGAACCTGTGACCCCCAGATTAGGAATCTGGTGCTCTATCCGACTGAGCTACGGGCGCGGCGTGGTGGGTATATAGCACGGGGTTTTTCGATACACCCCTATAAATGCTGGATTTCCGGTCACAGATACATTACATGAGGCCGCAACGGGGGGACGAACCCCCCGTTTTTTGTTTTCAGAACCGTTTCTTAATAAGGATACTCCCGTGGATATTCGCAATATCGCGATCATCGCCCATGTCGATCATGGAAAGACCACGCTCGTGGACGCATTGCTGCGCCAGAGCGGGCAATACCGCGACAATCAGCAGATTGCCGAGCGGGCCATGGATTCCAACGATCAGGAGCGCGAGCGCGGGATCACGATCCTGTCGAAATGCGGCTCCGTGGTCTGGAAGAACACGCGGATCAACATCATTGATACGCCAGGACATGCCGATTTCGGCGGCGAGGTGGAGCGTATCCTCAGCATGGTCGACGGCGTGCTGCTGCTGGTCGATGCATCGGAAGGGCCGATGCCGCAGACCAAGTTCGTCACCGCCAAGGCGTTGAAACTGGGGCTGCGTCCCGTTGTCGTGGTCAACAAGGTAGACAAGCCCGATGCCCGCCCGGACGAAGTCCATGACGAGGTGTTCGATCTGTTCGTAACGCTGGAAGCCAACGACGAACAGCTTGATTTTCCTGTCCTTTTCGCGTCCGCCAAGGGCGGCTGGGCATCGACGGATTCGGAAGCCCGCAGCGGCGACATGTCGGCGCTGTTCGACACCGTCGTGTCGCATGTGAAGGCCCCGGCGATCAGCAAGTCCGGTTCCTTCAAGATGCTGGCGACAACGCTGGAAAGCGATCCCTTCCTGGGCCGCATCCTGACCGGGCGCATCGAATCCGGTTCGGTACGCGAGAACATGACCGTGCAGGCGCTGCATCGCGATGGTACGCGGGCGGAACGGACGCGGGTCACCAAGGTGCTCGTTTTTCGGGGAACGGGCCGTGAAAGCGTCGAGGAAGCCCATGCCGGCGATATCGTCGCCCTTTCCGGGTTCAGTTCCGCGACGGTGGCCGATACGATTTGCGACCTGGATGTGACGGACGCCATTCCCTCCGACCCGGTTGATCCGCCGACCCTGTCCATGGTTTTTTCGGTCAATGATTCGCCGCTGGTCGGCCGGTCCGGCAAGAAGGTTACCTCTCGCCTGATCCGCGCCCGCCTGTTGAGCGAAGCCGAAGGCAACGTCGCGATCCGCGTGACGGAAACCGAGAATGGCGATGCCTACGAAGTCGCCGGTCGTGGCGAACTGCAGCTCGGCGTGCTGATCGAATCGATGCGCCGCGAAGGGTTCGAACTGACCATCAGCCGCCCGCAGGTCATAACCCGCAAGGATCCCGATACGGGCGCGGTGCTGGAACCCTATGAGGACGTCGTTATCGATGTCGACGAGGAATTCGCCGGCACGGTCGTGGAATCAATTGCCAAGCGGCGGGGCCGGATCGCGGATATGCGGCCATCCGGTGGCGGCAAGCAGCGGCTGCACATCATTGCGCCGTCGCGCGGGCTGATCGGCTATCACGGTGACTTCATGACGGAAACCCGCGGTACCGGAATCATGAACCGGCTGTTCCGCGAATATGGCCCGCATGCCGGCCCGATCGAAGGCCGGCGCAATGGCGTGCTGGTGTCAATCGCGTCGGGCAACAGCGTTGCCTACGGGCTAATGGGACTGGAAGCTCGGGCGACCCTGTTCATCGGTTCCGGCATCCCGGTTTATGAAGGCATGATCATCGGTGAAAACAGCCGCAGCAACGACCTTGAGGTCAATCCGCTGAAGTCGAAGCAGCTCACCAACGTCCGCGCATCGGGTACCGATGAGGCCGTCAAACTGACGCCGCCACGGCGCATGTCACTGGAGCAGGCCGTCGCCTATATTGAAGGCGATGAACTGGTCGAGGTCACGCCGGACACCGTCCGTCTGCGCAAACGGTTCCTCGACCCGCATGAACGCAAGAAAGCATCGCGACTGGCGGCAACCGCTTAAGAGGCGGCGCGCCAGCATTTGGTTGACAATCCCCGGTAGCACGCTACGGTGGTTGACGTTACGCATTGATGATCCCTGTGGGAGAGGCGGATACCGAAAGGTCATCCGCGCCGAAGGAGCAACCGCCCCGGAATCTCTCAGGCAAAAGGACCGCAGGGGGAGATCACTCTGGAAAGCAGGCACCGTAAATCCGGTGTCTCACCGAAGGTGAAAGCCGGGCCCGGTCCCGGTGATACTCTCAGGTCCACAGACAGAGCGGGGCAACGGATTCCAGGGTCTGGAGCCGTTGTCCTATAAACTCTGTCGGAGGCCGTGCGTGGACGACCAGGATATAGCGCCGTTGAAGCGCACCCCGCTATTTGCCGTTCATGAAGCACATGGCGCCAAAATTGTACCGTTTGCAGGGTATGACATGCCGGTGCAATTCGCAGCCGGGGTTCTGCAGGAACACCTGCATACACGGGCAGAGGCAGGCCTGTTCGACGTTTCCCATATGGGCCAGTTGCGGTTGCGGGGCGAAGGCGCCGCCAAGGCACTGGAGACGCTTGTTCCCGGAGACATCCAGGGTCTTGCGCCGGGACGCATGCGATATACCCAATTCACCAATGAAGCTGGCGGCATTCTCGACGACCTCATGGTCACCAATGCCGGAAATCACCTGTTTCTCGTGATAAACGCCGCCTGCAAGGAGGCGGATATTACGCATATGCAGGAAAACCTGCCGCAGCATATCGGTATGGAAATCCTCGACGATGCGGCGCTGATCGCACTCCAGGGGCCATCGGCGGCGGCGGTGCTGGAACGACACATCCCCGGGGTCTCGGCGATGAAGTTCATGTCTTCGGCGACGATGCGCGTGAAAGGGACCGACTGCATCATCAGCCGCTGCGGGTATACCGGTGAGGACGGCTACGAAATTTCCGTCGAGGCTGCCGATGCCCCGGCGCTGGCGAAAACGCTTCTTGCGGAATTGGAAGTGATGCCGATCGGGCTCGGGGCCCGCGATTCGCTGCGGCTTGAAGCCGGCCTCTGCCTTTATGGGCATGATATCGACGAAACGACGACGCCCGTCGAGGCCGACCTGCTGTGGTCCATCGGCAAACGGCGCCGCCAGGACGGCGGTTTTCCGGGTGATACGGTCATCCGGCAGCAGATCGCGGAAGGGGCCTCCCGCAAACGGGTCGGGTTGCGGCCGGAAGGCCGGGCCCCGGCGCGCGAGGGTACGGAAATTACAGATGACACGGGCAACCGTATCGGAACGATCACCAGCGGCGGTTTCGGACCGACCGTCGGCGGGCCGGTATCGATGGGCTATGTGACCAGCGAATTCGCGATCACCGGTACATCGGTGAACTTGATGGTCAGGGGGAAGGCGCTGCCGGCGCAGGTCGTGGACCTGCCCTTCACGCCGCAACGTTACTTCAGGGGATAATCCACAAGAGGGCAACATGAGCGACATCAGATTTACAGAAGATCACGAATGGGTCCGGATAGAGGGCGACATCGCAACAATCGGTATCACCGAATATGCGCAGGAACAGCTTGGCGACATCGTTTTCGTCGACCTGCCGGATTCCGGCGCCGCACTGGCGCAGGGTGACGAAGCCGCCGTCGTTGAATCCGTAAAAGCGGCGAGTGACGTCTATGCGCCGATAACCGGCGAGGTGGAGGACGTCAACGAGACGCTGGAAGGCGAACCCGGGCGGGTGAACGAAGATGCCGAAGGCGAAGGTTGGTTCTATACCATGACCATAAGCGACCCCGCCGAGCTGGACGACCTGATGGATGAGAAAGCCTATCGGGCATTCCTCAAGAAACTCTGAGCCGCAACGAATCCGGGAGCGCCCCATGGCCGCCAAACATCTGAATGAACTGGAACAACGGGATGATTTTGTCAGCCGGCATGTCGGTCCGTCGCCCGATGAAATCGATGCGATGCTGGCATGTGTCGGCGCGAAATCACTCGACGCGCTGATCGACCTGGCGGTTCCCGCATCGATCCGCAGCCAGAAGGCGCTTGACCTGCCGCCATCCCGGACCGAACCCGACGTCCTCGCCGAGCTTCGGCGGATGGCTTCAAACAACCACGTGATGCGGTCGTTTATCGGCATGGGCTATTACGACTGTTTCACGCCCGGGGTGATCCTGCGCAATGTTCTGGAAAACCCCGGCTGGTATACGGCCTATACGCCCTATCAGCCGGAAATTTCCCAGGGCCGGCTCGAAGCGCTGCTGAATTTCCAGACAATGGTCATGGATATGACCGGTATGGATCTGGCCAATGCCTCGCTGCTCGACGAAGGGACCGCAGCGGCAGAAGCGATGACACTGTGCCGTCGTGTTGGCAAATCGAAGAGTAACGCCTTCCTTGTTTCCGCCGGTTGCCACCCACAGACCATCGACGTGCTGCGCACCAGAGCCGAACCGCTTGGCATTGATCTCGTGGTCGGTGACCCGCACAAGGACATGGCCGAAACGGCACCGTTTGGCATTCTACTGCAATACCCCGGGGATAACGGAGGGGTGGATGATTATGCGGGTGTCGTGGAAGCGGCCCACGCCGCGGGGGCGATGGTTGCGGTTGCAACAGACCTGCTGGCGCTGACCCTGCTGAAACCGCCTGGTGAATGGGGCGCGGATGTGGTCATTGGCAGCGCACAGCGGTTCGGTGTGCCAATGGGCGCGGGCGGCCCCCATGCCGCCTTCATGGCGACCAAGGAAGATTACCGCCGATCCATTCCGGGCCGTCTGGTCGGCGTTTCGATCGATTCATCCGGCCGGTCCGCTTTGCGGCTGGCGCTGCAGACCCGCGAACAGCATATCCGGCGCGAGAAGGCGACCAGCAACATCTGCACCGCGCAGGTCCTGCTGGCAGTGATGGCGGGCATGTACGCGGTATATCATGGTCCGGAAAGGCTGCGGACAATCGCGGAACGTGTTCATCGGATGACCTGCATTACTGCCGCTGGCCTGAAGCGGCTGGATGTCGAGATCGGCAATACCGCCTGGTTTGATACCCTGTGCATCCACCTGCCGGACGGCAACGCCGTGGAACTCCACCATGAAGCGGTGGCGGAAGGCTGTAATTTCCGCCGGATCAACGATCACACACTCGGATTGTCCTTCGATGAAACCACAACCCGCGCGGATATAGAGGCCATATGGCGTATTTTCGGCGATGACGGTTCGCTCGCAGTGGAAGCGCTGGATGGGGAAACGGAAGATGCGATCCCTGCAGCGTTGCGGCGAACATCTGACTTCCTGACCCACCCGGTATTCAACAGCCATCATTCCGAAACAGAGATGCTGCGCTATATGAAGCGGCTGCAGGACAAGGATATCGCGCTGGACCGATCTATGATCCCGCTCGGTTCCTGCACCATGAAACTGAACGCGACGACGGAAATGATTCCCGTGACATGGCCGGAATTCGGCGGCATCCATCCCTTTGCGCCGGCAGATCAGCTTGCCGGATATCGGGAAATGATCGACGGGCTCGAGAAGATGCTCTGCGAGGCGACCGGGTTCGACGCCGTGTCTTTTCAGCCCAACGCCGGGTCGCAGGGCGAATTCGCAGGGCTTCTGGTGATCCGGGCCTACCATCATGACCGGGGCGACATGGAGCGTGATATATGCCTGATCCCCAGTTCGGCCCATGGCACCAACCCCGCCAGCGCCGTCATGGCAGGGTTCCGGGTCGTCGTTGTGGCATGCGACAGCCGGGGTAATATCGACATCGACGACCTGCGGGCAAAGGTGGCGACCCATGCCCAGCGGCTGGGCGCGCTGATGGTGACCTACCCGTCGACCCATGGTGTGTTCGAGGAGGCTATCCGAGATATCTGCGGCATTGTTCACGACAACGGTGGACAGGTTTATCTGGACGGCGCAAATCTGAACGCGATGCTGGGTGTCGCGAAACCGGCGGAAATCGGCGCCGACGTGTCACATATGAACCTGCACAAGACCTTTTGCATTCCGCATGGCGGAGGCGGACCGGGTATGGGGCCGATCGGCGTGAAGGCGCATCTGGCGCCGTTCCTGCCGGGACATTGCACACAGCGCGGCAGTCTGTCGGATGGGGTCGGTGCCGTGTCGGCAGCGCCCTGGGGCAGCCCGAGTATCCTGCCGATCTCCTGGGCCTATATCGCGATGATGGGTGGTACCGGGCTGTTGCGGGCGACGCAAGTCGCCATCCTGAACGCGAATTACATCGCCAAGCGGCTCGATCCCTATTTCCCGGTTCTCTATACCGGACCGGGTGGGTTGGTGGCGCATGAATGTATCATCGACCTGCGCGCCATGCAGAAGGCAACCATCGACGATGTCGCCAAGCGGCTGGTCGATTTCGGGATTCATGCACCGACGATGTCGTTCCCGGTTTCCGGCACGCTGATGATCGAACCGACGGAAAGCGAGTCCAAGGCGGAACTGGACCGGTTCTGCGACGCCATGATCGCCATCGCGACCGAAGTCGACGAAGTCGAATCAGGCGTTACAGCGATCGAGGACAGCCCGCTGCACCATGCACCGCACACGCTGGACGAACTGATGTCCGGCGAGTGGACCCGGCCGTATTCACGCGAGGATGCTGCCTTTCCGCTGCCATCCGTGCGCGCCAACAAATACTGGCCGCCGGTCGGTCGGATCGATCAGGTTTACGGCGACCGGCACATCGTCTGTGCCTGCCCGCCACTCGAAGCCTATCAGGACGCGGCGGACTGAAGCGGCGAAGAAAATAACAGAGAACAGAGGGGGACAGGAAATGGCCAATATCGAATCGCTGCGGCTCAACCCGCAAGACAATGTCGCCATCATGCTGGGGGATGTCGCCAAAGGCGACATGGTGTCGCCGGTATCGATCACTGCGCGTGAACCAATCCCGCGCAGCCACAAGATTGCAGTCATTCCAATTGAAGCCGGTGCTGCCGTCGTCAAATACGGGCAGATCATCGGCTTCGCATCGGAACACATCGCACCTGGCGCGCATGTCCATGTCCATAACGTGTCGATGGGGGATTTCGAACGGGACTATGCCTATGGCGAAGGCGTGGTTGAAACCGTCATGGTGCCGGAAGCCCAGCGCGCAACCTTTCAGGGCTACCGGCGCGAGGACGGCAAGGTCGGGACACGCAACTATATCGGCATCGTCACCTCGGTAAACTGCGCCGCGACGGTGGCCCTGCATATCGCCAAGGCGGTGGAGAAAGAAGGGCTGCTGGACGATTACCCGAATGTCGACGGCATCGTGCCCATCGTGCATGGCGCAGGCTGCTGCATCGGTACCGATGATGAAGGCTTCCGCATGCTGCAGCGGACGATCTGGGGTCACGCGCGGCACCCGAACTTCGCCTCGGTGCTGATGCTGGGGCTGGGCTGCGAGGCGAACCAGATCCCCTTCATGCTGGAAACCATGGGCAAACCCTCGGACGAAACCTTCCACTACACCACCATCCAGCAGGAAGGCGGCACGCGGAAAACCGTGGAACAATGCCTGGAATGGGTGAGATCCGTGCTGCCGCGCGCCAATGCCATGCAGCGCGTGACCTGCCCGGCATCCGAACTGACGGTGGCGCTGCAATGCGGCGGATCGGACGGGTATTCCGGACTGACTGCCAACCCGGCACTGGGCATCGCGGTCGATACGCTGGTACGCCATGGCGGTTCCGGTGTGCTGGCCGAAACGCCGGAGGTCTACGGCGCGGAACACCTGCTGACGCGCCGGGCGGTCAGCCGCGAGGTCGGCGAGAAGCTGATCGAGCGCATTCACTGGTGGGAGGAATATGCGGCCAAGAACAATGGCAGCATGAACAACAACCCGACCCCCGGCAACAAGGCCGGCGGACTGACCACGATCCTCGAAAAATCGCTGGGCGCGGTCGCCAAGGGCGGCACAACCAACCTGGTCGGCGTCTATAAATATGGCGAACCGATCACCACCAAGGGCTTCGCCTTCATGGACAGCCCCGGCTATGACCCCTGCTCGATCACGGGCGAGGTCGCATCCGGCTGCAACCTGGTCGCCTTCACCACCGGGCGCGGGTCCTGTTACGGCAACAAGCCGGTGCCCAGCGTGAAACTGGCCACCAATACGCCGATGTACGAACATATGTCCGAAGACATGGACATCAACTGCGGCACCTGCATCGACGGCACGGATTCGCTGGAAGATGTCGGGGAGCGGATTTTCCGCAAGCTGCTGTCCATCGCCAGCGGCGAACGGACGCTTTCCGAGCAGCTTGGTTTCGGAGACGCCGAGTTCGTGCCCTGGCAGATTGGCGCCCAGATGTAGCCCTCTTGCCATCGCATACCGCCCCGTCGATGATTGCGTCATTCAACATGCGAGGGGGAGAAACACATGAAACGGCTCGACGGGAAGAACGCGGTTATCACGGGGGCGGCATCCGGCGTCGGCCGGGCGGCCAGCCTGCTGTTTGCCCGCGAGGGCGCGGCCATCGCCTGCATCGATATCGACGCGGCGATGGGCGAAGAAACCGCGGCCATGGTTCGTGCCGAAGGCGGTGACGCCACATTCATCGAAACCGATCTTGCCGACCCTGCCGCCATCGACAGCATGGCAACATCCTGCATGGACTGGCGCGATACCATCCACGTGCTGTTCAACAACGCCGCCATCGCCGAACGCCGCGAGTTTGAAGACATCCCGCTGGACGAATGGCACCAGCAGGTGGCGGTCAATCTGACAGCGCCTTTCCTGTGCAGCCAGAAACTGTTGCCGGCGCTGAAGGCGGCGGGCAATGCCGCCATCATCCATCATGGCTCTATCGACGGTGTGCTGGGCAATCCGACACTGGTCGCCTATTCGGCGGCAAAGGGCGGGCTGCAGCCACTGACCCATGTCATGAGCTTCTGGCTGGCGCGCCATGGCATCCGGGTGAACTGCATCAATTCCGGCGCCCTGCGCGAAAGCAAGCAGGGCATTCCGGTACGGCTCAACCGATGAGCGAGGCGCAGCGCAAGGCGACCCCGATGGGGCGTCCGGGTTTCATCGAGGAAGCCGCCGATGTCGCGCTTTACCTTGCCAGCGATGAATCATCCTATGTGAACGGCAGCGTCATCACCCTGGATGGCGGACGGACGGGCATTACCCCTGGGACATTCTGACCGGCGAATCATTTTTTCGATTGGCATCGATTGAGATTTGTTGGCATCGCGACAGCGGGGACAGCCGGGTGCGTTTCGTTTTTCCTGTATTTCCGCCGAAACCCGCCCTCGTGATAGAGACGAACGTTAAGCGGCGGTGGCCTCCGCACTGCGCGCGACAGCAACAGCAGCCCGGGGCGGGAATGTCAGATTGACGCGCGCGCCGGGGTCCAGCGAAATGTCCGGTGGCGTCATGACCTTGATGATTTCGCCATTGACCTCCACCTCATAGCGAATGGTGGTGCCGAGGAAACTTGCCGCCCGGACCGTACCGGCAAGGCCGTCATGACCTTCCGGCACCGGCGATCCTTCAGATGACAGGATGATGTTTTCGGGACGCACGGAAACGGCAATGGGCGTTCCGTTTGCCACACCATCGGGGAACAGGCAGTGAATTCCGGCCCCGTCATCCAGCCGCACCGACCCGACGGTATCGGCCGCCGCAGCACCAGCAACCGTTCCGGTGAAAAGGTTCGTTGAACCGATGAAACGCGCCACGAATTCATTGGCCGGCCGGAAGTAGATTTCCTTTGGATCGGCAAGCTGCACTACATGGCCGCGCTCGATTACCGCGATCTGGTCGGACATCGCCAGCGCTTCCGACTGGTCATGGGTAACATAAACAGTCGTGATGCCGATCTGCTGCTGCAGGCGCTTCAGTTCGGTCCGCATGTCCTCGCGCAGCGTGGCGTCCAGGTTGGACAGCGGTTCGTCCAGAAGCAGCAGTTTGGGATGGGCGACGATCGCGCGGGCCAGCGCGACACGCTGCTGCTGCCCACCGCTCAGCTTGGTTGCCGGCCGTTCGCCATATCCGCCCAGGTCCACTGTTTCCAGGGCTTCCTCGACCATACGGACGATTTCGGCGTTGTCATACCGCCGCTCCTTGGAAACGCGCAGCGGAAACGCCACGTTTTCAAAAACAGTCATATGCGGCCAGATAGCATAGGACTGGAACACCATGCCGATATGCCGCCGGTTCATCGGCACAGAAATGCCATTCGTGTCGTCGAACAGCACCTGGTCCTCAACCGCAATCTGTCCGGAATCCGGGCGTTCCAGCCCGGCGATACAGCGCAGCGTCGTCGTCTTGCCGCACCCGCTGGGGCCAAGCAGGGTAAAAAATGTCCCCGACGGCAGTTCGAAATTCGCGTCGCGAATGCCGCCAGCGATGCCGTCATAACTGTTGGCGAATATCTTGGTCAGGCCTTTGACTTCCAGCATGGCTATGCTTCAGCTCCCGAAAATGTCCTGCCCCTGACGCCGTGCCCAGGCGAAGAAGGCGGTTGCAACAAGGGTCATGACGACGGTCCAGACCAGGCCGAACGCCGCCAGTTCGCCGCTCTGTCCGTTAACCCACAGGTCGAACATGGCCGGCGCCATGACCTGTGAATTGGGGCTGGCCAGCAGGATCGCAATCGACAGTTCCTTGGTGGCGATCAGAAAGATGAACAGCCAGCCGGACACCAGTGCCGGTGACAGCAAAGGCGCGATGATGCGTCGAAATGCGGTGACGGCCGATGCCCCGGCCACGCCTGCCGATTCTTCCAGTTCCTTGTGAATCTGCAAGACAGCCGAATAGGTATAGCGCATGCCATAGGGCATGTAGCGGATGGCATAGGCGATCAGTAATATCCAGAGCGAGCCGTAAATCGGCAGCGGAACACGCAGATAAATCTGCATGACCGCGACCCCCAGGACGACACCCGGAAATATCAGCGGGATGGTCGATAGCTGGTCCAGTATCGCGCCACAGGGGCCGCGGCGCGCCGCAATCCAGCCGGCAATCGCGGTCAGGATCATGATCAGCGTGGCCGCGCCTGCGACAACCAGAATCGTGTTCCATGCATATTCGAGGTAGTAGACGGATTCGAACACGCTGGTGAAATTGTCCAGCGTCATGCTGCGCATCGCCTTGAAGCTGATACCCTGCAGATATGGCAGCAAGGCCCGCCATAACAGCATCGACAGCGGCAGCACCAGCACGATCAGGAAATTCAGCATGATGAACGTGCCGGCAATCCAGCGCGCCGTTCCCAGGTCAAACAGCCGGGGGCGATAGCCTTTCCCGGTGACGCTGTGATAGCGCTCGGCGTTTTTTGAAATCCGGCTGTAGAAATAAAACAGCACGGCAACGACGACGAGCAGGATAACCGAAAACGACGACGCGTGGCCAAGGTCCGGCGGGATCAGCTTGGAACTGTAATAGATTTCAGTCGTCAGGACGCTGATTTTCGCCGGCGTGCCAACAAGCGCCGGCACATCGAATGCTTCGATGGCGCGGATAAAGACGAAAAGGGACAGTGCCAGGATCGCCGGCATCGCCAGCGGGATGGAAACCCGGCGTACGGTATCGAAGACGCTGGCGCCGCTCATCCGCGCGGCTTCTTCCATATCGGCGTTGGACGCGCGGAAGGTGGACCCCAGCAGCAGAAAGACCAGCGGCGACCACAGGAAGCCCTCGATCAGGATCATGCCCCACATGGAATTGACGTTGATCAGCACACCGAACGAGCCGGTCATGCTGCGGTAGATATCGTTTATCGGCCCGGCCCGGCCCAGCAGGAACAGCCATGCGATGACATACAGGACATAGGGCGTTCCCATGGAAATGATCGTTGTGGCATAGGCCAGGCGCTTGAAGGGCGCATTGGTGCGTTCCACCAGCCAGGCAAGAATGCCGCCGATCAACAGCGACAGGACCGTACTGCCCAGCCCGAACTGCACTGTGTTCCAGGTGCTTTCGAAGACCCGGGGATCATCCAGCAGCTTGGCATAGTGATCCAGCGTCAGCCTGATAAAGCTGCCATCGGGCGCTGTTTCGACCAGGCTTTGCTGGATCAGGATGCCGATTGGCGGCAGGACCAGAATGGCCAGAATAATCGATATGACCACCGCCATCGTGCGGCGGGAATCATCGAAAAAGCCGCGTTCGAGGAAGGTGCGGCGCCTCGCGCGCCGCCCCTCCCCGAATTCGGCTGGATTAACGGAAGAGCTCATTATAGATCGCAATCCACTTGTCCAGACCTTCGGCGGCGTCGTTCGGCGAGATGTTGGTGACCTTGAAACCGCCCTGTGCGGGTTTCAGTTCGGGCACCTTTGCATTGATGTTCGTTCTCGCCGGCAGGTAGAAGGCGTCGCTCAGCACCTGCTGTCCTTCATCGGACAGGATGAATTCGATGAACAGCTTGGCGGCGTTCGGATGCGGCGCATTCTTGACGATGCCGACACTGCTGGTTGTCGCCACCAGCGGCTCCATCTTGATCCAGTCGACGGGCGCCCCCTTGGCTGCACTGATGGCATCGTGATGGTTGAACGTCATGATCCCGAGCGGATATTCACCAGCGATCACGCGGTCCAGCACGACACGCTGGGAGGCGGGAATGGTCACGATATCCTGCTGCGCCAGCTTGCGCAGATATTCCATGCCTTTTTCCTCACCCATGTGGCTGAGGACGTTGAAGATGAATCCCGGCGGGCCGTTCGGCGTCAGGTCATTGGTCCAGGCGATGTTGCCCTTCCATTTCGGATCGAGCAGATCTTCATAGGTTTGCGGGACCTGATCGGCGGGAACCACTTCCTTGTTGTAGGACGTCGTCAGGAAATAGAGATGGGTGACATGCCAGTAGCCGTCCGCATCCTTCATCGAAACGGGGAAATCCTTCGCTGACTCGGCTTTGTAGGGCTCGACCACACCCGCTTCACGGAGCGCCAGAATTGTTGTCGATCCGTCAAAAATATCGCCTTCGACCCGTCCGGCCTTCGATTCATTGATGACCTTCAGCGCGATATCCGAATTGGTAGACCGCGAAAACGCGACCCTGATACCGTATTTCTTCTCGAACGCTTCGGCCATCGGACGAACGGCCTGGTTGACGATGAGGCTGCTGTACCAGGTCAGCGCCCCTTCTTTCTTGGCGGCGTCGATCAGTTGCTGGTCGGCGGCACCTGCCATTCCTCCCTGGATCGCGAGCCCGGCCGCCAGCGCGACAGCGGCCAGTATTCTTGTCATTCTTGGCATAGGCCTTCTCCCAAATAAATGTCTGACATTGGCGGCATTTCGCACCGCTCTGCGCCGGCCGGCATCAATTGGAACCGGTTGGCGCAAAATATCAGGTTTTCACGAGAGGAAATGGTACCGCGCGCCGACGCGAGGAAACACACCAGCAAAACCGTCCTTACGGCATCCGCGGTTGATTCCCGATCGACACTTTTCGCATCCCCCAAAGAACCTTACGCATGAAATTAATTTGTTGGGAAGCCCTTGCCGATATCGGGCGGCCATTTTTACGCATGCGCCGCGCATGGCAGCCATGCGCCGCTTGCCCCTCGGGCAGCCATAGCGGGTGGCGCGATCGGCAGGGGAGTGAATTTTCCTGCCGCCTATGATAGACGGTAATGAAATATTAACCAGAACCGCGAGAATTTGGGCCGAAACCTTGTTCCCGTCGCGTTGGCGACAAAAATATGGTAAAAATGCCGCTGCAACAGAGCCTTTATGGATTGCTGACCAAACGGATTTTATCCCAGCGCGCCGCGTTACGGCGTTGTACGAATTACAGAATATGGAAGTAACCGATATGATTGATTTCCGGCATCATGAACCAAAATCCCGCTCCAGATTTTTCCGTCCCGGCGCGGTGCTGCTTTCGGCCCTGATCCTGATCGGTTGCGGGGAATCGTCCGTCGAGAATGTGGACGACCTGCTGGCGCGCGCCAAACAGGCCATCGAATCCGGCACTCCACGGGCGGCCAGCGTTGATTTGAAAACAATCCTGCAGAAAGACCCGGAAAACGTCGATGCGCGGCTGATGCTCGGGACAATCTACCTTGATCTCGGGGATGCGGATTCTGCCCGCAAGGAGCTGGAAAAAGCGCAGGAACTTGGCGCGGATTCCGTCGAAACGAATTTCCTGATTGGTCGCTCTTATCTGCTGGGCGGCCAATATTCGACTGTTTTAGAAAAATTCGTCGTCACCAACGGCATGAACGCGCATGCAAAAAGCAAATATCATTTAATACGTGGTCTTGCGTCTTTGGGACGAGGGGAGTTGGATGACGCGGAAACATCTCTGCAAAGCGCGACCGCCGAATACAAGCAGGACATCACCGAGGAGCGTCCACATCTGCAGCACAGTGAAGCGCCTGAATTCATAGACGCCATCGTCGGCCTGACAAACGTGTCCATCAAGCGCGGGAACTGGGGCGCAGCCGAGGAAAGGCTGAATCGCGTTTTAAAGATCTCACCGGAACACCATACCGTTCTAGCGGCAAAAGGCGAACTCAATTTTCATCTGGGGAAATACACGGAATCTGAAGCGGCATTTCAGGCGGCTTTCAAGGCTTGGCCAAACGACCTTGAGCGGCAGATCGGTATTGCCCGTGCGCAGATTATGCTCAAGAATTATGATGACGCGAAAGGTAATCTGGACGCCGTTCTGAAATATTTTCCGGACCACATCGTCACCAATTATTATAGTGGCCTTGTGGCAATACATACCGGTGATTATGCGACGGCAAAGGCATTCGGCGACAAAATTCTGAAATCGAGTCCGAATTACAGTGGTGGTTTTTTTATTACTGGAATTGCCAATTACGGTCTAAAAAACTTTGAGCAAGCCAATTCAGCGCTGCGGCG
>CAXBEC010000003.1:0-23183 GCA_963974145.1 uncultured Alphaproteobacteria bacterium
CATTCAACTTTTTCATTATTATTCTCCGAATCATTCGTTGTTGTGAAATCTATAACGATTCCAGCATACTTGAAAAGCGACGACAAGGAAACGGAAGCAATGATACGGTGCAAAGGAGCAGTTTCTCAGGCCGCTACTTGGTTACTGTCACCGTCTTTTCGATATCAGGCTCACAATGCGCGCTGGAACTCCTCGACTTTCCGTAGCGCAGCCAGCGCGCGGGCGGCATTAGCGAGTTCGTCGTAGACGGGAATGCCGACTTCCAGCGCCCGGGTGCGGTATTCGCGTTTCGCGGCGTCAATTTCTGCACCGCCATCAGATCGCAAGACCAGCATGAAATGGGACTGGCCCGGATACTTCGCTTGAACCCGCAAGGCGGCCTGCATCAGGTTTTCCAGCGGGTCAACCGCGCTACGGCCAACAAAAGCGGCAAGATTCAGATGCATGACTATCGCTTCGGCTTCATTCGCGGCATAAACCGCATCGAGGATTTTTTCGGCGATCTTTCCGTGTTCGGTCTGTAGCGTTCCGACGGGCGTATCGATCGGATTGACGATGCTGGTGCCCGGCGGAAGCTTCAACGCGGTCAGCGTCGTCTGGGCTCGCGCACTGAGGGGCTCGATGTCCAGCCCCAGGCGGGCGAAATAGTCTGTGGCCAGCACGCTGGTACCGCCGCCATTGCCGAACATGACAATCCGTTTTGTTGGCCGGGACGAATTGGGTGTCAGCATCTGGAAAGCCAGCAGGGTTTCTACGAAGTCGTCAAGCGTTTCAACAAGTACACAGCCGGTCTGCTTCTCCAGCGCTGCCCAGACCCGGTCGTCACCCGCCAGCGATCCTGTATGCGATGCGGCGGCAGCCTGCCCGGCTCGTGTGCGGCCACCTTTTAGAATTACAACCGGCTTAACGGCTTTTGCCGCGCGCAGGATGCGGGCAAAGCGACCGCCGTCCTTTACGTCCTCCAGATACATGCCTATCACTTTGGTGGCTGGATCGGACAGGTAATATTCCAGAAGATCGTTTGGGCCGATATCGGCGCTGTTTCCGACAGTAACAAGCCCACTGAACCGCACGCCGCGCAGCAATCCCCGCCGGACGATATCGGTGCCCAGCCCACCGCTTTGCGAAATCACACCGACGCTGCCGGGCTCCATCGACGATCCCTTGGCGAAGGTGACACGCCCGCGCGGCGAGTACAGGCCAAGGCAGTTTGGTCCAATGACGCGACTGCCACCTTCACGCGCGGCCGCGACCAGATCACGCTGCAGGTCGATACCTTCACTGACCTCGCCAAAACCAGCGGAAATGACTTGTGCGAATTTCAGCCGCCCCTTTGCTGCGCGCAGCATTTCGGGAACTCGCGATGCGCCAACGGCGATGAACGCATAGTCAACAGGCTTTGGTGTTTCACCCAGTGATCGGTAAACCGGCAAACCGTCGATTTCGTCAGCGGTCGGGTGGATCGGATAAATATCACCTGCGAATCCACTTTCACGCAGCCGGGCGATGCAGTTGTTTCCAACCGCAAAGCGTTCGGCGGATGCGCCCAGCACGGCCACAGTTTCCGGTTCGAAGAATGGCCCGAAATCAACCGGGACTGGTTCGGCATATTCAGTCCGCGCGTCTTTTGGTGCGATGATGACTCGGGCATCCACGGCAACAGCGCCATCCGGTGAGACGATGATGGGGTTTATGTCCAGTTCATTGATATTATCTGCGTTTTCGAGCAACAGTCCGTCCTGTCCGCCGATCCGCATCAGTGCATCAATGATGGCCTGTTCCGAAACCAGTGTGCGGCCGCGTGCGCCGAGCAGCAGCGGTGCGCCCCGCAATTCACGCAGCATCGCCCAGGCATCACGCTCGGATATCGGGCACAGGCGGAAAGCGACATCGCCCATGACCTCAACGAAGATACCACCGAGGCCAACCATGATCATCGGTCCAAACTGCGGTGCGTAGACGCCGCCGATGACGACTTCCTGTCCTGGGGGAGCCATTTCCTCGATCAGGAATCCGTCGATCTGGCAGCCGGTTATGGTAGGCGACTGCTGCATATTGCGGATTGCATCGCTAACGGCTTCGGCGCTGTCCAGCCCGACGGCGACACCGCCGGCATCGCTTTTATGCAGCAGGTCCGGCGACATGACCTTGACGACGACGGGGACAGCAAGTCCCTCGAACGCCGCGGCGGCATCGTCCGGCCCCTGTACGATGGTGGATTTCGGCGTGGCGATGCCGTATTGCGCCAGCAGGGTTTTCCCGGCGGCTTCGTCAAGCGCTTCGCGACCCGCGACGCGGGCCTCGGCGAATATTTTTTTTATGGTCATGGTTCCGTTCTAGTAGCTGGTTGGCCAGGTGCGCATCAGGTGCTTGCCAACGCCGTTGGTCATGCGCAGCCGGTGAATATCGAGCATGCGGATCAGGAAATCCCGCGTTTCGGACGGCTTGATAACGTCATGTACCGCATAGGTCGAGGCCATGTCCCAGATTTCGGTATCCTTCTGGATCTGGGCGAAGGCTTCCTCGAAGCCTTCCATGCCTTCTTCCAGCCCGTGCACGATCATCGTCGCGAAACGCGGGTCCATGAAGCTGACCTCGCCGGTGGGCCAGGCGGCCAGCGTGTCGGAATGCCGCCCGCCGCCCATGCAGACATAGGCGCGGCCGTAACTCTTGCGCAGGATGACGGCGATGCGCGGCACGGTGACGAGGGTCATCGCGTTCATGAAATTCATGATCCGGCCCGGCGCGCGGCTGCGTTCGGCGTCGGTGCCGATGGCAAAGCCCGGTGTGTCGACGAGCTGCACAATGGGGATGTTGAAGGAATCGCACAGCACCAGGAAGTCGACGATCTTTTCGCAGCACTGGGTATCCAGCGCGCCGCCACGGTGTTGCGGATTGTTGGCGATGACGCCGACGCTCTTGCCGTCCAGCCGGGCCAGCGCGGTGATCGCCGGCCTGCCGAAGCGCGGCTTCATTTCGAACAGGCTGCCCTTGTCGAACACCGCCTCCAGGATCTTGCGCATGTTGTAGACCTGGGTGCGTTTCGCCGGCAGGACCTTGTGAATGTCCGTCATAGCCTCGCCGGAACCCGGCGTAACTTCGCGCACCGGCGGCGCTTCCATGTTGTGGCTGGGCAAGTAGCTGAGGAAGGTGCGGATCGCGTCCAGCGCTTCTTCATCCGTATCGACGACCATGTCGATCTGGCCGGTGGTTTCCGCGTGCAGTTTCCAACCGCCAAGCTCTTCCAGGTCGACGTCTTCGCCGATGGCTCGGCTGACCAGGCGCGGGCTGGACACGGACATGGTCGACCCCTTACGCATCACCGCGAAGTCGGAACAGCAGGCCAGCCAGGCGGAGGAGCCGAAGGAAAAGCCCAGCGCCGCCGCCGCCCAGGGCGTGTCTCGCATGCGCTGGAACTGGGTGATGTCGTTGCCCAGTAGCGCACCCATGCCGCGCGAGCCCATCGCGTCGGGCAGCCGGGCGCCGGTGGATTCGCCGATAAAGACGGATGGCATGCCGCGATCGGTCGCGATCCGTTTGACCTGCCCGACCTTCTTGCTGTTGGTGGCGCTGGTCGATGACCCCTTGACTGTGAAGTCGTTCACGACGAGCGCGATATCCCGGCCGTCTATTTTGGCATAGCCGGTGATCTTGCCGTCCGTCGGGGTCTCGTCATGCTGTTCGGGATAGACGCCGGAGGTGCCCAGCAGACCGGTTTCCAGGAAACTGTCCGTATCGGAAATATAGGCGACCCGTTCCCGCGCATTCAGGACGCCGGCGTTGCGGCGGCGTTCCAGTTTCCTCTCGCCGCCCATCGCCAGGGCTTTCCGGCGGCGTTCTTCCAGCTCGGCGATGCCGGCTTCGATGCCGGATTTTTCTTCTTCCATATCGCGCCTCTATTTCTGGTCTGGTCGGTTACCGACCGACGAAAACGGGTTTGCGTTTTTCCATGAAGGCGCGGCGGCCTTCCGCGTAATCTTCGCTGGCGTTGCAGATGTCGACCATGCGGTCGCACAGTTCGATGTCTCTGTCATCCGGGTCCTTGGCGTCTTCCAGGACGGCCCGCTTCACGGCATGCATGGTCATGGGGGCGTTGGCGGCGATGGTTTCCGCATATTTCCGGGTATATTCCTCCAGAATGCTATCCGGCACCTTCCGGTCGATCAGCTTCATGTCCAGCGCTTCCTGCGCGCTGAACTGACGTGCTGTATAGAACAGCTCCTTTGCGAATGACGGGCCGACATGGGCAACCAGTCGGGAAATGCCGTCATAATCGTAACCGACTCCCAGCTTGCTTGCGGTTATGGCAAAGCTGGATTTCTCGGAGCTGATGCGGGTGTCACATTTCAGCGCCAGAGAGATGCCGCCGCCGATACAGTAGCCCTGGATCATGGCGATGGTCGGCTTCGGCATGTTCAGCAGAAGTTTCTGCGCCCGATCACTGCGGGCGGCGTAAAGTTCCTGCGCCTCGGGTGTTTCGCCTTCTTCTGCCAGCTTCGTGATATCCCTGCCGGACATGAAGGCGCGACCGCCGGCTCCCGACACGACGACAACGCGGATATCATCGTCATTCTGGAAATCCTCCAGGATTTCCGCCGCCGTTACCCACATCGCACCGTAGACAGCATTGTGGCGGGCCGGATTGTCGAAAATCATGTGTCCGACCGGGCCCCGTTTTTCGGAAAGCATGTTGTTGGCATTCACCTGCGTATTCCCCTTTGTCCTTTATCGGCTTCAGACGACGTTGCGGCTTTTGAAGGCCGTGATTTCATCGGCTGAGTAACCAAGTCGTTCCAGTATTTCATCGCTGTGTTCGCCGCGCTCCGGGGCTGCCGTGGCGATATGGCTCGGCGTTCGCTCCAGGCCGATGGCCTGGGCCGCGATTTCGATCGGCCCGATGGCATCCGATTTCACGACCTCGGTCACACCCAGCTGCTTTACGTGTTCGTCTCGGAACACCTGGTCAATGGAATAGATCGGGCCGCAGGGGACGCCAGCCTCGGCCAGCATTTCAATCCAGTGCGCGCTGCTTTTCAGTTTTGTGCGCTGGTTGATTTCCGCGCCTAGCGCATCCCGGTTCGTCGATCGCAGGGCAACGGTTTCATAATCCGGATTGCTGGCCAGCTCTTCGGCGTCCAGTGCCGCACAGAGTCTTTTCCAGATCACCTGACCCGCTGCCGCGATATTGATATGGCCGTCGCTGGTTTCGAATACGCCCTGCGGGATTGTCGTCGGATGGTTGTTCCCCGCCTGTGGCGGCACTTCCTGATCCATCAGCCAGCGCGCCGCCTGGAAATCCAGCATGAATATCTGCGCCTGCAGCAGCGACGTATGCACCCATTGGCCCTTGCCGGATTTTTCGCGCTCGTACAATGCCACCATGATGCCATGGGCCAGCAGGATACCGGCGCATAGATCGTCGATCGGTATGCCGACCCGCATCGGGCCCTGGCCGGGCGCGCCGGTGATCGACATCAGCCCGCCCATGCCCTGGGCGATCTGGTCGAAGCCGGGCCGGTCGCGATAGGGGCCCTTCTGTCCAAAGCCCGAAATACTGCCATAGACGAGGCGCGGGTTGATCGCCGACAACGTATCGTAATCGATGCCCAGCCGGTGCTTGACGCTCGGCCGGTAATTTTCGATCAGGACATCCGCGTCCTTCACCATGCGTTTCAGGATTTCGACGCCGGCGGGGTCTTTCAGGTTGAGTGTCAGGCTGCGCTTGTTGCGTTGCAGGTTCTGGAAATCGGCGCCATGCCGGCTGCCGCCCAGCACATCGCCCGGTTCCAGCGCTTCGGGAATTTCGATCTTAATGACATCAGCGCCCCAGTCAGCAAGCTGGCGCACCGCTGTCGGGCCGGACCGCGCGCGAGTCAGGTCGATTACGGTGATGTCGGACAGGGCCGAAGAAGCGGGTTTGTGCACCATCTGAAACTCCGGTTTACGGTTCTCTCTCCATCGGCCATGGCCGTGCCTAGACCGTCAATAGAACAGGCCAGGCAGGTACAATGCAATCTGCGGGAACATGACCAGCATGACAATCATGACGAACATCGTCAGCACGAATGGAAGGGTGCCGACGATAACATCATTCATCGCACCACCGTCGCGAACGCCATGTACGATATACAGGTTCACCCCGACCGGCGGCGTGATCAGCGCCGTTTCCAGAAGAATCGTGATCAGGATACCAAGCCAGACCGGATCGAAGCCCAACCCGACGAGGATTGGCGCAATCAGCGGCGTTGTCGTTATCAGCATCGACAGCGTTTCCATGAAACAGCCAAGGATGATGTAGAACGCGATGACGACCCACAGTGTCTGCATCGGCGTTACACCCAGATTGTCGATCAGGTCGATCAGCTTGCCGGTCATGCCGACTGCCGCCAGGACAAAGTTGAGGAACAACGCTGCGAAGATGATCAGCATGACCATCGCTGTGGTCCGCAACGTACCTTCGACTGCCTCGCGCAGCATGTTGATGTTCAGCGCGCCGAAACAGGCGGCCAGGATCATCGATGCGACCACGCCAACGGATGCCGCTTCCGTCGGGGTTGCTATGCCGGCATAGATCGATCCGACAACAACCACGAAGATGCTCAGGGGCGGCAGCAGATGCGGCAGCGATTTCCAGCGCATGTTCCAACTTGTCTCGACTGGAGTCCCGCCCCATTTCGGCTTGAACAGGACAGCGATCAGGATCGTCAGCATGAACAGGGTGGCAAGCAACAAGCCAGGTATGAACCCTGCGAGGTAGAGCTGCGGTACGGATGTATCGGTGAGCAGCCCGTAAATGATCAGATTGATCGACGGTGGAATCAGTATCCCCAGCGTCCCGCCCGCGGCAAGCGTGCCGAGAAACAGCGGTTCGTTATAGCCTCGTCGGGCAATTTCCGGATAGGCGACGGTACCGACCGTGGCGGCCGTGGCCACGCTGGATCCGGACGACGCCGCGAAAATTGCGCAGGAGCCGATGTTCGAATGCATGGTGCCGCCAGGCAGCCAGGACAGCCATTGCACCATGGCGCCATACATGCGCTCGGCAATGCCGGCGCGTAGCAGGATTTCGCCAAGCAGAATGAACAGCGGTATGGCGACCAGCACATACTCAATGGCGTTCTGCCAGACGATTTCGCCGAGCGCCAGTTGCAGGGGCATCAGCGAATAGAAATCGTCGAGGATAAGTCCGAGCCAGCCAAGCGCGCCGGCAACCGGCACGCTAAGTGCCAGGAGTGACAGAAGAATTATTCCGGTCCATGCGAGCATGTCAGTCGTCTCCGCCGCGTTTCAATCTGGCCTGTTCGCTCAGCGCATGTTCGCGTTCGATTTCGGCGCGGGCATGGGCGCGTTCTTCGGCGACCTCCTCCTCGATCCCGCGCGGGCCAACCAACTGCGCGATGCGGAGCCAGTCGCGCTGAAACAACGCGACGATCAGGCGCAGCAGTATCAGCGCGAAAACGATCATGAAAAATAAGAGACCGAGAAGCCAGAATCCCTGCGGAATGGCGAGCGGGGTTACCAGGGGCGTGATCGAAACTGAATCGCTTTCGTAGCTGTTCAGCCAGACCGCATAGGCGCGGATTGTGACGATTGTCAGGAATCCGCCGAGCAACAGAAAGCCGAGGATGTCGAGAAACGGTCGGATTGCCTTTGGGAGCTGCAGGTACAGCGCGTCAATCCGGACATGAGTTCGTTGCAATGTCGCAAACGCGAAGGCCAGCGCGGTCGAAATGGCAAATATATAACCCGCAATTTCATCCGCGCCGCCAAACGACCAGTTAAAGATTTTCCGGATAAGGACGTCTGCCGTCGTCATGATGGCGGCGAAAATCAGCAGCGCGCCGCCGATCCATACGGCTATCCGCGACGCTTTCTCCGCTCCGAGGAGAAGTCTGTCAAGCATGGTTCCCATGGGGTTGTTGCCGATTGCTACAGACACAGCCGTGTTCCGGCGCGCGTGGCAAAAGACTGAGGTGTATTGAATTTCGGTAATGCCGTCGGCAAACTTCGTCGCCGCTACAATTCCGCCGGATATTTTTACGAATACTCAACGTGCCGCTCGCCTCATGAACACGAACGGGTCGGAAATTGTGCCAGTGCTTTCAAGGATTCAGTCATTGGTCAGTTCCGTTTCACGCTATGTATCGCCACATGACGGCACGCATTGTTACCGTTCGCGACGCACAATGGCATATTTCGCGCCATGCTGTCATTTGGCCTGAAAGGCACGAATCTATCCAGTAAAAATTCCTTAACGTTTGCTGCAGTCCTGACCTGGTTCGTTAATGGTTTAGGATTGTACCTTGCCAAGGGGGTGGAGCCGATCACTTGATCCGGCGAAGTGCCGGTAATACCCCGTTTCCGCCAGCCTTGCCCATGGCGCGACGAAACTGCTAAACACCGCGCCATGTTCCGGCACGGTGCCGGATTTCCCGGAACCGGCAGAACAACGGCACGCTTCACAGTGAAAAAGTGGCTCATTTTTGTGGCCAAGGCGGCCGTATCGATTCTGCTGATCTGGTGGCTCGTCAACCGAATCGATCTGACACCGGTCGCCGAGGCGGCGGGACGGATATCGGCAGGCCCCATTGTCATCGCCTATGGGCTGACACTTGCATCCGCGGCGGTGCTTTCCCTGCGCTGGGTTGTTGTCTGTCGCGCGCTGGATATTCCTCTGACCGTGGTCCGTTCGATATGGCTGACCGTCGTCGGCCTGTTTTTCAGTCAGACGCTTCCATCGACGATCGGTGGCGACGTTGTGCGGATCTGGTTCTTCCACAAGGATGGGATACCGATGGAACAGGCGGCGATCTCGGTCATT
Organism: uncultured Alphaproteobacteria bacterium; assembly: GCA_963974145.1. Taxonomy (GTDB): domain Bacteria; phylum Pseudomonadota; class Alphaproteobacteria; order UBA8366; genus MarineAlpha4-Bin1. The sequence continues at coordinate 8,822 of CAXBEC010000003.1, forward strand.
CTCGACCGGTTCTGCGCCCTGTCAGCATCGCTGCTGGTCGTTGCCCTGACGCTGCCGGTCCTGTTTTCGCTGATTGACGATACAGCAGCCCGCTGGAGTATGCCGGTGCTGATCGTTTTCGGATTTTCGGGTATCACATTTCTGATCGCACTGGGCGGGCGTCTGGGTGTTTTTGCGGGGCGCTGGCGGGTGATGCGGCCGCTTGTGGCGTTCGGCGTGTCGGCACGGTGCCTGTCGACCAGAGGACTTCCGGTCGTGGCAGCGCTCGCCCTCGCAGTTGTCATTATCTTTTTTACTCTGCTTGCTGTCTGGTTGATCGGCCGGTCGATTGAGGCTGACATCACCCTGATCCATTGTCTGGTGCTTGTACCACCGGTAATTCTGGTATCCATGATACCGGTGTCCATCGCGGGCTGGGGTGTGCGGGAAGGCGCCATGGTCGTGGCATTCGGGTTCGTCGGTATTCCCGCCGCGGATGCTCTGGTCGTGTCGCTGACTTTTGGCGCGCTGCTCGTCGCCGCAGGAATGCCGGGGGGAATCCTGTGGTTGCTGTCGGGCCGGCAATTCCGGTCCGGAAACTGAATATTTAGGCCGACGGAGAAACATGTCGCTATGAACGAAGCACGGAACGCCATTTCGGCACGCAAGGAAACGATGATCGCGTGGGTCGACCGTATCGCCGAGAGCCGCGATTCATGGCGGCAACGGAACCGGTATTTTAACGATGAGCATGAGCGTTACCTTCAGTTCCTTATTCCCAAGGGGGCACGGGTGCTCGACCTCGGTTGCGGCACCGGGCATCTGCTGGCGGGTCTGGAGCCCGGCCGTGGCGTTGGTGTCGATTTCAGTTCCCGCATGATCGACATCGCTCGGGAGAATTACCCGGATATGGAATTCGTCCTCGGAGACGCGGAGGACCCGGAACTGGCGTCGCAGCTTGAAGGGCCGTTCGACGTGATCGTTGTATCGGATACGATCGGCTTTTTCGACGATTGCGAAACCGCATTGCGCAACCTGCATCCGTTATGCACGGCCGATACGCGGATTATCATCGCCTATTATTCAAAATACTGGGAGCCGATCCTTTCGCTGGCGGAACTGTTCGGGCTCAAAATGCGTCAGCCGCCGCTCAACTGGTTGTCGTCGAGTGATATGGGAAATCTGCTGTCACTGGCTGATTTCGATATCATCAAGCGGGACTGGCGACAGCTGATCCCGCGGCGCCTGTTTGGGATCGGTCCGTTTATTAATCGTTTTATCGGCACTCTGCCGCTGATTCGCCGATTGTCGCTGCGCAATTATATTGTGGCGCGGCAAATGCCGACAGAGTCGCTGGGGCCGCTTTCCGCGACGGTTATCATCCCCTGCCGCAACGAGCGTGGCAATATCGAACCTGCAATTCAGCGGATGCCGCGGTTTGCCGAGGATATGGAAATTCTCTTTGTTGAGGGGCATTCGAGCGACGGGACATTTGCCGAGTGCGAACGGGTTCGCGACGCCTATGCCGGCGAGTGGGACATCAAGGCGGTCCAGCAGGAGGGCAAGGGCAAGGGCGACGCCATGCGCAAGGGGTATGACATTGCCAGGGGCGATGTCCTCATGATCCTCGACTCCGACCTGACCATGCCGCCGGAAGACCTGCCGAAATTCTACAATGCGCTGGTGTCAGGCAAAGGGGAATTTATCAACGGGTCCCGGCTGGTCTATCCCATGGAAAGCGAAGCCATGCGGTTTTTGAACTGGGTCGCAAACCAGATATTCTCGCTGCTGTTCAGCTGGCTGCTGAACCAGCGCTTTACGGATACGTTATGCGGCACCAAGGTACTGCGTCGGCGGCATTACAATGCCATCGCTGCAAACCGTGCCTATTTTGGTGATTTCGATCCGTTCGGCGATTTTGATCTGATCTTTGGCGCCACCAAGCTGAACCTGAAGGTGACTGAAGTACCGATCCGCTATGCCAGCCGCCGCTATGGCGAAACGCAGATATCCCGGTTTTCGCATGGCTGGCTTCTGGTGCGGATGGTGGTGTTTGCCTTCTTCCGGTTGAAGGCGTTCTGACGATGGCGTCCGCCCAACCGGCGGATTATCGGGCCATATGGATGGCGAAACCGGTCCTGCGCAATGTTTACCAGGGCTGGTACCGGCGCATGGCACAGGCCTGCCGGGATGGCCGGACGCTGGAAATTGGCGGCGGATCCGGAAATTTCAAATCCTTCGCGCCCGACGTCATATCCACTGACGTCATGACGGCCGCATGGCTGGACACGGTCTGCGACGCCCATCGTCTGCCTTTTGACGATGCCAGCTTCGACAATATCGTCATGTTTGATGTGCTGCACCATCTGCAGCGCCCGGCCCTGTTCTTCAACGAGGCAGCCCGCGTTTTGCGCAGCGGTGGGCGGATCGTCATGCTTGAACCGGCAATCACGCCCGTCAGCCATATCTTCTACGACAGGTTTCACGAAGAGCCCGTGGATATGGGCGAGGATCCCTTTGCTGACGGGCCGCTGGATGCCGACCGGGACCCCTTTGATTCCAATCAGGCAATTCCGACATTGCTGTTTGGTAACACGGCGCGGCAGACTGTTTTTGAAGAAGCGTTTCCAAGCCTTTCTGTCGATGTGGCGGAGCACCTTGCGCTGTTTGCCTACCCGCTGACTGGGGGATTCAAGTCCTGGAGCCTGCTGCCTGTATGGCTGGCGGGTCCGCTGACCGCGCTCGAAAATATTCTGGCGCCGCTGCTGGGCCGGTTGATGGCATTCCGGATGTTGGTCGTGCTGTCGTCAAACGGTCGTGTCGATGCGCCGGGTCAGGAACATAAAACCCCCCGGTGACCGGGCCGGCGCGGAACTGGCACGTTGGTAAGCGGCGATGCCGGCGTCCAGCCGTTTGGCGGCAATGGAACTGTTGGCGCTCTGCTGTCCGATAAGCTGCGTCAGAAACAGGGTCGATGGCCTGTTTGCCGGGCGGTCGGGCTGGAAACCGGCATTGCGTGGCGGCGGCTGTTGCCGGTTTTCCGGATTTCCGGCATCGCTGCGGCGCAAGGCTGATGCTACGGGGCGGGTTTCCGTGCCGGCACGCTGACCATTCCGGTTTTCTGCGGTATCACTGGATTGGGATTGGACAGGGGGGCGCGGCGGCGGGCGCTCTGCCTTGGGCGCACCGAACTGTCTCTGCAGGTTGCCGACCAGTTCAACGATGTTCGGCGAAATTACTGTTACTTCGGCCATTACGGGCCTTCCGCATTGTCAGTCCACCTGACCCTCCTCACCCGTATTAACCATGTCACCAGATCCTTAACGGTTGATTATCAAAACCCATGGTTATGCAATTAATTTTATTTTTCCGGTTAATTAGATAAAATTTTAGACGAATGCCGGAAATGCTGATAGTAAGTTGCCTATGACCAATACCACCGTAAAGTCGGGCGTGCTCCTTGATGCGCTGATGGCCGCCGGCGATATCTCCTATGATTGGAATGTCACCAGCGACCAGATGACTTTTTACGGCGATTCCGAAGCCTTGATAGGGTCGGAACGTGTGACAAACGGTTCAACCTACCAGTCGCATGTTAATGCGGAGGACCAGCCGCGGCGCCTGGAAGCCCTGGCCCGGCATGTGGCGGCTGGGGGGCATTTCGATTGTGAATACCGCCTGCGGCGGCCGGACGGATCAATCTGCTGGGTCCATGATCGTGGCAAAACAGAAACCGGCCATGACGGTGCTGCGCATCGTATGACGGGCACGTTGCGGATTATCACCGACCGCAAAACGGCGGAGGAAACCCAGCGCGACCTGGCGGTCTATGATGCGCTGACCGGTCATTACAACCAGTCCCGATTGCGCGAGTCACTCGAACATGCGCTGTCGCATGCGCACCGGTATGCGTCGGAAGGCGGGTATCTGGTTATAGGAATCGACGATATGCCTGACCTGGCCGAGCCATATAACGAAGCGGTCAGGGACCGGATCTTTGTATCAGTCGGCGAAAAGATTGAAGAATGTGTCCGAACCGCGGATGTGATTGGCCGACTGGATGAATTCCGTTTCGGTGTGGTGTTGAGCCATTGTACGAAAACCGGCCTTGCCGTGGTTGCGGGCAAGATTATGGAAATTGTTGCTGCCAGTCCCGTCGTGACCTCTGCCGGATCGTTCCCGGTCAGTGTTTCGGTTGGCGGTGTGCTTTTTCCGTCGGACGCCGCGACAACGACTGTCGCCATGTTTTGCGGCATTCGGGCCCTGGACGATGCGGTTCGGCGCGGGCCTGGAACATTCGTGGCGCATTGTCTTGAATCGGTAAAGCCCGTATCGGGCGACGATCGGGAGAATATCGGCGAATCTCTGTTGCGGGCGTTGCGCGAGGGACGCGTTGCCTTCGCCTATCAGCCGGTCGTACGCGGCGAAGACCGTGAAATCGCCTATTATGAAACGCTGCTGCGGATACTGGATGGGGAAAACGCGCCTATTCCCGCTTCGGTGTTCGTACCTGTTGCCGAAACGCTGGGCTATTCCCAGCGGGTTGACCGCTATGTACTGGATCTTGCCGTTGCTGAACTGGATCAGCATCCGCAACTGCAACTGGCGATGAATATTTCCGGACTGACGGTCACGGACCGCGCCTGGTTGCGCCGCCTGAAGGGTGCTGTCGGTGAGCGTCCCGATATTGCACGGCGTCTGATCGTCGAAATAACCGAAACCGCGGAACTATATGATTTCGAGGATTCGTTGCGCTTCGTCGCGGCTGTGCGTGCGCTGGGTTGCCGGGTCTCCCTGGACGATTTCGGCGTCGGGTATACGAATTTTCGCCATCTGCAGACGTTCCCGGTCGATACGGTGAAAATCGATGGGTCCTATGTCCGCGGTGTGGCGGACAATACGGAAAATCAGGAATTCATCGATACCCTGCTCGGTATGACCAGCTTATACGGTATCGAGACGGTTGCCGAGTGCGTCGAATCCCAGGCCGACCTTGATTACCTGTTGGCGCGGGGGGTGACGTACCTACAGGGCTGGGAACTGGGCCGTCCCGCACTGAGCCATCCCCTTCTGGCTGCAAGCCGTTAAGCAGCGCCCGCTCACTTCTGGTTTTTCGACAATGCGTCAATCTGGGTCTGCAGTGCATCCAGTTTTTGCGTCAACGCGTCGATCTTGTCCGCTTCCGGTGCCGCTCCAGTTGTCGCCTGTTCAGCAGGTTCGGGTTTCTCGCCGACGTTTCCACCGAATGGCTTGAACAATTCCATCGCCTTTTCGAACATGTTCATATTCTGGCGGCCCAGATCGTCCAACGACCCGATGGGGAAGACATTGCCAAAGGATTCGCGCAGGGTTTCCTGCATTTTCGTCTGATTGTTCATGAAGGTAGACATCGAATGTTCCAGATACCGCGGCAGCAGCGTCTGTTGCATCGCGTCACCGTAGCAACCGATGACCTGCCGCAGGAACTCGATCGGTAGCAGATTCTGCCCCTTCGATTCCTCTTCGACGATAATCTGTGTCAAGACAGACCGGGTAATATCCTCGCCGGATTTGGCGTCATAGACCACAAAATCAACGTCGTCCTTGACCATCTGGCACAGATACTCAAGTGTTACATAACTGCTCGTAGCGGTATTGTAGAGCCGCCGATTGGCATATTTCTTGATTGTGACCGGAGCATCGGCCTTGCCATTTGTGTCCGCCATGAATCCTCGCAATGTTGGTGCCGGAGCGTCTCAGCGCTAACGCATAACACTCTATGCGTCCGCGATCAAAGTATTGCTGCACCGCAATGCATACGGGAATTGTTTTTAGAACGGCCACTTCGTGACCGCATAATAGAGTTTTGCATGCGGCTTCTTGTTTGCGTAGGCCTGCCGCGATATGCTGCGTTGCAAAATTTTTCGCCGTACACAACTGTCAGCAGGACGGGCGATTTGTCACAAGCAGGAGTTTTATTATGTCGGATGTTGTTATCGCAGGCGCCGCGCGGACCCCGGTAGGCGCGTTCAACGGCGGTTTGAGTTCCGTGCCGGCCTCGTATCTCGGGTCGGTCGCCATTGCCGAGGCAATGAGCCGCGCAAAGATTGAACCGGGTGAAGTTGATGAAGTCATCATGGGGCAGATCCTGACCGCAGGCGCGGGCCAGAACGCGGCCCGCCAGGCAGCCGTAGAAGCCGGTATCCCGGTTGAAAAGACCGCCTATCAGATTAATCAGCTTTGTGGTTCCGGGTTGCGTACGGTCGCACTTGGTTATCAGTCGATCCTGACGGGCGATTGCGACATTGTGGTCGCCGGCGGCCAGGAGAGCATGAGCCAGGCGCCGCATTGCGCGCATCTTCGCAACGGGCAGAAAATGGGCGATCTCAGTTTTATCGACACCATGCTGAAGGATGGTCTGTTCGATGCCTTCAACGGTTACCATATGGGCAACACGGCGGAAAATGTCGCCCGGCAATGGCAATTGACCCGCGAGGACCAGGATAGCTTTGCCGCTTCGTCGCAGCAGAAAGCCGAAGCGGCAATGAAAGCTGGCCGGTTTGTCGATGAAATCGTCCCGGTCACGATCAAAGGTCGGCGCGGCGATACCGTCGTTGATACGGACGAACATCCGAAGGCGGGCACGACCGTTGAAACCCTCAGCAAGCTTCGCGCTGCCTTTGAAAAGGACGGCACGGTAACGGCTGGCAATGCGTCCGGCATTAATGACGGTGCCGGCGCGACCGTTCTGATGCGGGCGGATGAAGCCGCGAAACGCGGTATTACGCCGCTCGGCCGGATTGTTTCCTGGGCGACGGCGGGCGTGGACCCGACCATCATGGGTACCGGCCCGATCCCGGCAAGCCGCCGGGCACTGCAAAAGGCGGGCTGGACTGTCGACGATCTCGATCTGATCGAAGCAAATGAGGCCTTCGCTGCACAGGCCTGTGCGGTCAACCGCGATCTTGGCTGGGACCTGTCGAAGGTCAACGTCAATGGTGGCGCCATCGCGTTGGGGCATCCGATCGGTGCCAGCGGCACCCGCGTGCTGTGCACGCTGCTGTATGAAATGGCCCGACGGGATGCGAAGAAAGGTCTCGCGACGCTCTGCATTGGCGGTGGTATGGGCATTGCCATGTGCATCGAACGCGACTGACCCTATCGTAAACGGCAGGGTGGTATCAGGCTTTAGGGATTTGCCTGCGCCAGCCTGCTGATTTCGAAAGCGGCGTTTTCCTTCACGACAAACATGTCTGTTTGCACCTGGCGCAAGTCAATCGCAATCAGGCCCTTTTGCCTGTCGATATGCGTATCAAAGCAGCCATTGATAGGTGGGTAATTTGTGGCGTCGTAATGTTTGACGTCGATACACAGCTGGTTATTTGAGGCGTGCCACTTTCCCCAACTTTCCTTGCCCCGCGGTAGGATGGCGCTCCATAAGCCATCGGCCCGAAATGAAATGTTCCAAGGGTAGGAGTTATACGATCCATTGCGTGATCGGTAGTGAGCGGAATCCAGGCCACTGAACAGTGCCTTGATTTCTTGACCGTTCAGTTTGTGATATCCGGACCCGTTACTTTTCTCTGGCGCTTGAGGCGTTAAAAGGTTTCGTTCGGGTATACCGGGCGTTTGGAATGTCACTTCCTGTGACTGGCGGGGGGTGGTCCGTACTGACGTTTCGGGCGTGCCCAGTGCCGAGGATTGAGGTGCTGCCAACGCGGATGGTCGAGTTTCGGCCAATTGTGACGGCTGGGGTTTGTCCAGTGCCGCGAGCCGCATCAAGTCGGACGTCGCGAATTGTTTGACGACATAAAGACCTGTTTTTCTGTTTGGGGCATCCAGCGCAATCGTGGCGTTCTGCCAGTCTACATGGATGGGGTAGCAACCGGCCTCGAGTTGTTCCTGCAACCCCAACCCCTCAGTCAGTTCAATGCATAATTTACCGTCTTCAACACGCCACACGCCTGCGCTGTCCGAGCCACGCGAACGGTTTTCGCCGCGCCATTCGCCGGAGGCTAGAAAAGAGAGAGTCCAGGGAAATGACGAATAATGACCGGGGAGCGTAAAGTGTTCGACTGAGTCCATATCCCGGTACAGCGCCTTGATTTCCCTGCCGTCCAGTTTCTTGAACCCCGGAGTACGGAATTTAACCGGTACATACGCCTGCCGGACGGGTTCAGCATTTACGACAACCTGTTTCTCGACAGCAACTGGTGGTGCTGTGGCCATCAGGACGCTGGATTGCTCCTCTGTACTGGGAGCGCAGGCGGATGCAACGCCCGTCTCTTTATCTTGCGACGTCTCAACACTTGCCGAGCTGCATTCGTTCGACAGCCGGGCAATTTGTCCTCGCAACGTCTCGGCAGCCGCAGCTTTCAGATTAAGGCAAGTTGACAGTTCCGGTGAAGCATCACAGTTCGCGAGAATTTCCTGATAATTCGGCGGCCACGTCAGCGCCGCTGTTTCGATCTGGGCTCTATATGAATTATTGCGTGCTGCAACCGACGGAAATATGCCATCGACACCCGTCCCCGGCTCTTTAGTTGCAATGGTTCTTGCCGTAACGTCACTGGCACCGCTGGTCAACGCCAGATGGAGTTTGGCCGTTGTGAACTGGATTGCCTCATGCAATGCCGCTTTGATGTTTTTGCCTTCATTGTCTGACCAATAGATGACGTTCGTCGCTACCGAACCCCGCCCGCTGGAAGGTATCCCGACAACCCAACTGTGCTCGGTTTGAGAGAAGGGTTTGGCGGAATCGCTATTGGCGCCCACGGATTGCCGAACCGAATCCGACACGGGATACATCGCATAGCGAAGGGTTATCGCGACTGCGGAGAAATCCTGGCTGAACTGGTAATGCGGCGACACGACCGCAACCGCATCCGCCGTACTCGTTGCAATTGCATGTTCTATTGCGTCGCTCTGCGCCCCGTCGACGACGGTAATCTCGGGACTCTGAAACCATTCGAGGTTGTTGAAATTCGCTTCAATAACTCGTTTGACACCATCTTCGATGTCCACGTCATCAATATTGGCCTGGATCAAGGAATAGTGCTGTTCGACTTCTTTTTTGCGCCTTTCCATAATGCTCCCGTAGGCAATTCCGCCGACAAGGCCGCTTAAAAGAAGTACTGCCACCATCTCGCCACTCGCGCCCGCGTTGGGCGCACTGGAATAGGCGGGGACTGGCACCGTTTGGGTGGTATTTGATACGTAAATTTTTTCCTGGGTCCGCAGCACCAGAAAATCCGCCGTTCTCAACGCTTTTTCGGTCGCGGGCGTCACCTGGAGGGACGTCGTGGTGACACAGGCAGCTATGTAGAAAGGGAGAATAATGGTTGCGGCTAAGCGGATGAACTGACGAAAAAAAATCATGTTAATGCCTCGAAAAATACGACCTCACAAAGGATTGTTACACAAGGAAGGGTTGAATGAAACGATAAGGCGTCGGACGCATCGGGCGGCTTTCATTTTCAGATGATGCCTTTATCGCGGCCGCTTATTTTCGCGCCCCGGTGCCAATGGGGCGGGCTGATTTTTATCCGACCCTATGTGTCGCGCTTTTCCAGTTCGCGGCGCGCCAGCGCCACCCAGTAGGACACGCCGTTGGCGGTGATCTCGTCGTTGAAGTCGTAGCGCGGGGCGTGGATGAATTCGTCTGATTGGGTCAACCCGTTGCCGATGAAGGCATAACAGCCGGGCACCTGTTCCAGCATGAATGCGAAATCCTCGCCGCCCGGCAGGGGGTTCAGGTTGGGGTCGACATTGGCGGCACCAACGGCATCCTGCGCTGCGGCAATGGCGATATCGGTTTGCTCGTCCCAGTTCACCGTTGCCGGGTAGCCATGCGTATAGGTCGATTCCACGGTGCAGCCATGCGCCTGCGCGATCGCCTCCGCCATTTCGGCCAGACGCCGTTCCAGCAGCTCGCGAACCTGCGGCACGAAGCTGCGCGCCGTACCGCCGATGAAGACTTCCGAAGGGATGATGTTCAGCGACCCCGGGTCGCCGGCTGCGATATTGCCCAGGCTGATGACGCCGGTCTGCAGCGGGTCGACATTGCGGCTGACGATGGTCTGCAGGGCCATGGTGAACTGCGCTGCCGGCATGGTCGGGTCGGTGCCCTTGTGCGGCATGGATCCGTGTCCACCCGTGCCGCGGAAAGTCGCGGACCAGCGGTCGCTCGCTGCCAGCGTCGGCCCGTGCCGCAATCCAATATGGCCTTTCTCGATCCCCGGCATGTTGTGCAGCCCGTAGACCGCGTCGCAGGGAAATTTTTCGAACAACCCGTCCTCGATCATCGCCTTCGCGCCGGCTTCGCCTTCTTCGGCCGGCTGGAAGATGAAATGCAGGGTGCCGTTGAATTCGTCTGACTCCGCCAGATAGCGCGCCGCGCCCAGCAGCATCGTCGTATGCCCGTCATGGCCGCAGGCATGCATCTGTCCTTCGTGGACCGATTTATGCGCAAAAGTGTTCCTTTCATGGATATAGAGAGCATCCATATCCGCCCGCAGCCCGATGGCGCGATTGGAATCGCCGCGTCGCAGCGTGCCGACCACGCCGGTCTTGCCCAGTCCCCGGTCTACCTCAATCCCCCAGGCCTCCAGGTTCCTGGCGACGATATCCGCCGTCCGGTTTTCCGCGTAGGCCATTTCCGGATGCTTGTGGATGTCCCGACGGATCGCGGTCAGTTCCGCTTCATAGGATTCAATCGTGGCCCGGCGCTTTGCGGCTTCCGTATCGCTCATGTCTGTGCCTCCTGTTGCGGCCATGCAAAGACAACATCGATCTGAAGTTGTCGTTTCAGCGTTCGCGAGAAGTTTGTTTCCACGAGCATGAGCGGCGTCATGCCCATAGCGTGCAGGTCATTGAGGAAAGACAGATAGGTCTCCTCGCCCTGGTAGAGCGGGAACAGCGACAGTTCCATCTGCAGCCCCGTTATCCGTTGCAGTGTCTCGGTCGCGCCGTTCAGTACATTGCGTTCGAACCCCTGCGTGTCGATTTTCAGAAAGATGTTCCTTGCGTCGCCGATCGATTCCGGCAGGACGGTATCGAGCCGGCGCAGCGGGACGGTGACGCGTTCGGTGCTCTGCGTCTTCGGCAGGGTTCGCAGCAGGTCGTCACTGGCGTCCAGGGCGCTGCTCATATCGGTGGAATCCGACACATTGATTTCAATGTCACCATCACTGTCGCCAATGGCCATGCGGTCCGCAATGGTCCATTGGTCGTCCGATGCCGCCGCTGCCGTAAGGTATGCATGCGCCGACGGGACAGGTTCGAAGGACAGTATCCGGCCGCTATAGCCGGCCTGGCGAAGGGACTGCCCGGTCTGCCCCACATTGGCGCCGACATCGACCACGAGATCGACCTGCCGATCCTGCAGGATACTGACGATCTTGCCGGAAGTCGTTTTGTCCGTACGTTTCCGGGAAAATGGCAGGATCCGCATGATCAGTCCGCCGCCTGCGCCCAGGCCCGCTCGCCGGGCGCAGGCGGGTTGCGTGGTGGCCCGGCGAAACACTGCGCGATTTCCATCCATTGAGTCGCGGCATCACCGGTAACGCGCAGCGTTGTATCGGCGATATTTCTGCCCTGGGTCACGACATGACAGAATTCAGCGGCATCGCCTGATATGCGGCTCGCCGTATTTTCGGATCCCGGAAAATCCCAGATGGCGCCGGAGGGTGTCGTGAGTTCGACATGCGGTGTTTCCGCCGGTGGCGTCATGCCGCGATTCCGGAAGGTCCAGCCGAAGGTTTTCACGCCCAGTACGGCGATATTCTTCAACCGGTCGGTCGGTTTGCGCGGACGGCGCAGCAGGTCATAGATATCCTGGCCATGTGCCCAGGTTTCCATCTGCCGGGCGGTCGCTGCGGACCGGATGCTCATATCCGGGCCTGACCACTGAACCCGTGCCCGGGGATCGGCAGCGGCAACCTGCCGGCACATTTCCTGAAAATATTCGTACCATTGCGCCATCAGCTTCCGGCCTGTTGCCAGTTCCGGGCCGAGCCGGTTGCGGGCATCCTCGTCGCCGCGATCCCGTGCTTCCTGTCGGGCCTGCTTGAATACAGCGTAGGCCGCCGGGTCCGTCATGGTCAGGACCACGGCCCAGTCACCGCCATGCAAATGGCCGATGACCTCGTTCACTGTCCAGCCGTTAAAAGGGGTCCGGCGGTCCCAGTCACTCTCATCCAGGGAATTCAGGAGTTCGAAAAGCTCCTCGCCTTCTTCGCGAAGGTCGGCCGCCTGTTGCTGCATCGTCTTGTCCGCCTGTTATTGATGCGGCGGATGACACCATGCAGCAGGTCGGATGTCCAGTCACCGCCGCCTATGGATGAAAATACCTACTCTGATAATGCGATAGGTCATTGCGCCGGGCAAATAAAATGTGATTTCATTTATGTAACGCTCGGGGTTCCGCGCGGAACAGATGTATTAGCCGGGGCGTTGGACGAAGGAGAAGACAGGCAGGAAACACCGAAGACAGGGTCTGGAGGTAGTTGAAATGTTGTTGTCGAAATTGCTCAATCGTATGATCCGCGTCGGCACGCTGAACATCATCGACGCGAATGGCCACCTGCACAGCTTCGCCGGTACGCCGGGTCCTGAGGCGACCGTCAGGCTTCATGACAAATCATTGCACAGAAAGCTTTTTATCAATCCCGATCTGTATCTGGGCGAAGCCTATATGGATGGGACGCTGACCCCGGAAAACTGTGACCTTCGTGAATTCCTTCGGGTTGTTATCAGCAATCATGCATTTGCACATGAGGACCCGGTCTATTCGTTCTCCTCGACCGTATCGCGGTTGATGCGCTGGGTACATCAGTACAATCCGATCACCCGGTCGAAGGAAAATGTAGCGCATCATTATGACCTGGCAGTTGACTTCTATGACCTGTTCCTGGATCGCGACCGGCAGTATTCCTGTGGCTACTTCCGGACGCCCGATGAAAGCCTTGAACAGGCGCAACTCGACAAGCGCCTGCATATCGCGGCCAAGCTGATGCTGGAGCCGGGGCAGAAGGTGCTCGATATCGGGTCGGGATGGGGCGGTTTATCCACCTATCTGGCCCGCAACAGCGACGTCAGGGTTTCGGGTCTGACCCTTTCTACCGAGCAGTTGCAGGTGGCCAAGCGAATCGCGGCGGAAGAAGGCCTCGAAGACAGGGTTGATTTCCATCTGCGCGATTACCGGGAAGAAACCGGCACTTATGACCGTATCGTCTCGGTTGGCATGTTCGAACATGTCGGGGTGCGCCATTACGGCGACTATTTCGCCAAGATAAACGAGTTGCTTTCCGAGGACGGCATCTGCCTGTTGCATTCGATCGGTCGGATGTCGGGTCCTTCATCCACAGCCGGCTGGGTCCGAAAATATATATTCCCCGGCGGCTATTCTCCGGCCCTGTCCGAAGTCATGACGGCGGTGGAGAAGTCCGGGCTATGGGTAACCGATATCGAAATTCTGCGGGTGCATTATGCCGATACCCTGCTGGCCTGGCAGCGGCGGTTCCAGGAAAACCGGGCCAGGGCGGCGGAAATGTTTGACGAACGGTTCTGCCGCATGTGGGAATTTTATCTGGCGATCAGCGAAGCCGTATTCCGCTATGGCGATCATTTCGTCTTCCAGATGCAGATCGCCAGGCAGCGTGATGCCGTGCCACTGACGCGCGACTACATTACCGATTGGGAACGTTCGCACGGTGTCGAGGCAGAACCGGTACGGTTACGCCCCCGCGCGGGATGAGGCTATCGACCCTGCCGTAAGGTCCGACTATCTTTCCGCTTCGTAAACAGGCTGTAGAGGAAGCGGGTGCTATGGATCTTCAATTGACGGACAAGGTGGCGCTGGTAACCGGCGCCAGCCGCGGCATCGGTATGGGGGCGGCCAGGGTTTTGGCGGCCGAAGGCTGCCGCGTTGCGATCTGCGCCCGCCGTGAAAATCTGCTGGATGGCGTGGCGGATGAAATCGAAGCCGCGGGCCATGCACGACCCTTGACGATTGTGGAGGATGTCCTGCCGAAGGAAGCGGGCGCCCGTATTCGCGATAAGGTACTGGGTATTTTCGGACGCTGCGATATCCTGATCAATTCGGCGGGCGGCTCACGCTCGATTCCGTGGGATGCGGATGATGAAGTATGGGACGAAGGCATGTTGCTCAATTTTGACGCTGTCCGCCGGCTGACCAACGCCCTCGTCCCGTCAATGATCGAAAACGGCTACGGCCGGGTCATGACCATGACCGGGATCATGGAGCCGCCGGGCGTCAATGTCGCGATCGCGGCCAAGGCGGCGATTCATGCCTGGTCGAAGGGCATGGCGCGGGTTCATGCGAAGGCCGGCATTACGTTCAATTGCCTGCCGCCGGGGCGTATCAAAAGTGAGCAGATCATGG
>CAXBEC010000004.1:0-22491 GCA_963974145.1 uncultured Alphaproteobacteria bacterium
TGCATAGGCGCTGACGACGTGGCCACGAACATTCAGGTGGCAGCGACCGATGCAGGTGTTGAGGTTCTGGATGGCGCTTGCCGAGACCGAAACAGTCCGGATCTGGACGCCGAGTGTTTGCCCGGAAAGGCCACGCGGATCGCGGATACCGTTCGAACCGTCAATTTTATAACCTGCCGGAATAGCATGGACGAGCGCGCGATCATTGCCGGTGTCACGCAGCCGGTTTTCGTTGAACAGCCGGCGCATTTCGCTGTCGCCGATCGCACTGCCGTCGATCGGGGTCTCCAGTACCAGCTGGCCACTTTCCGGATGGCCGCAGCTGATATTGACGAAGACATCGCGAATCTGCTCACCGGCCATCTGTTCCGCCGCGTATACGGCGCTGATGACGGAGTGCTGGGCGTCCTCCATATTGACGATGGTGCCCGCCTTGATCCCCTGGCTGGCGTGGTGGCCGATTCCGGTCACGCGGACACGGTCGGTTTCATCAATTTCCGCTACAAAGCAGCAGATTTTGCTGGAACCGATATCGAGCGCTGTAATTAGTTCCTTGCGGGCCAAGACCTGTTTTCCTTTCCTGTGGTCCGGTTGCGCGAAAAATGCGTTGTCATGTGCTGTCTCCGCGGTCTCGCCGCTGAACGATAAGGCGATCGCGAATTCGCAAATCCACGATGGAAATGTTGTGACTCAACAGCTTGTTATCGCGGTCTAGGGTCACCAGCCGGGACCAGGCCTCCTGCGGATCGGTTTCCGGAAGGCGAATGTCGATACCGTCATCGAGATGGAGGTTCCATCGTCTGTTGCCGACCCATACGCCGGCCCGCCCCCGTTGCATCAACTGAGGTGCCGTTGTCATCATGTCGAGCAGCGCCGGTGCGTGTTCTGGCGCGGAATCGCCAACGATGACCTTCAGGTGGGTATACCGTTCCAGCCCCTGCGTGCCGATAACTTCACCACTGGGATCAACCAGGACAAACTGTCCCTTGCGCTGCCAGATCGCCATCGCGGTACGCTCCCGGATGCTCACATAGAGGGTTCCGGGCAGCCGACGCTGGACAACAGCATCGGCGACCCAGCCCAGCGCGAGCAGGCGCGCTCTGATGGCTTCGGTATCGACCGTCAGGATTGGGTCGTCCTGCTGGACGTTGATTGCATCCATCAGTTGGGCGCGGGTCGTTTCGTTGCGGCCGACGACCAGGATCTCGTCGATAGAGAGTCCGGCGCGGACCGTTGCTTCGGTGACGGACACAATGGCCTGATCTGTCAGCCGGGCCACGGTGCCGGATGACCACGCCCAATATGCGCCGCTCCCGGCGCTACCGAAGAGAACGAAAAAACCTATGGCATACAGCGCCGGACGACGCCATCGTGGCGCGACCCGGCGGCGCTGCGCCTTTCGGTTGGTCTTTTTGCGTGGCGCCGGCTCCTTGCCGCGCCAGAAGGCCAGGGTGGAGATCAACTGTCGCATGCGGCGTTCTCCACCATCCATGTGACCAGTTCGCCGAATGGCATGCCGGCATGGGCGGCCTGCTCCGGTACGAGCGACAATGGCGTCATGCCCGGCTGGGTATTGAGCTCCAGCATGTAAAGCTGTCCCGGTTCACCCGCCGTGTCGTCGTAGCGGAAATCGGACCGGCTTACGCCCCGGCATCCCAGAATGTTATGGGCCGTGACCGCATACTCCATAGCCTGACGGGCGATGTCGTCGGGGATCGGCGCCGGGCAGAGATGGACGGTTTTTCCGTCGGTGTATTTTGATTCGTAGTCGTAAAACCCGCCCTGCGGTCGCAGTTCCGTAACGCCCAGTGCTTTGTCGCCCATGACGCCGACGGTCAGTTCGCGGCCGGGGATGAAGGTCTCGACAAGCGCCGTTTCGCCGAAAGGCCATTCCCGGGTCGGGATCCGGTTGTCGCCGTCGCGGACGATATAAACACCGACGCTCGACCCTTCGTCATTCGGCTTTATCACGTAGGGCGGTTGCAGGTCGGCGCAGGCGCCGACCTGGTCGAGTGTCATGACCCGTCCCTCGGGACAAGGTATTCCCATCGCGGCGAACAGAATTTTCGCCTTCTGCTTGTCCATGGCAACGGCAGAAGCGAGGACTCCCGAATACGTATAGGGAATGCCGAGCAGGTCCAGCAGGCCCTGGATTTTACCATCCTCGCCATGGCGGCCGTGCAGGGCATTGAACACAACATCCGGCTTGCACGACCGCAGCGCGTCGATCATGGCCTGAATGTTGCTGGTGACGTCGATGCAGGTGACCCGAAAGCCGGATTTGTCCAACGCGTCGGCGCATTCTTTGCCGCTGACCAGGGAAACCTCCCGCTCCGCCGATGTGCCGCCCATCAATACCGCAACGGATTTCGTCATGCCGCACCGCCTGCGGTCGTGCCGCTGGTATCGTCGGTTTCCGCCATGCCGATTCGCTGGATTTCCCATTCCAGCAACACACCCGAATTTTCCTGAACCCGCTGCCGAACGGTTTCGCCCAGCAATTCGATATCGGCGGCGCGGGCCGTGCCGGTATTGATCAGGAAATTGCAATGCTGCTCCGAAACCTGGGCGCCGCCGATACGCAACCCGCGGCATCCGGCCTGGTCGATCAGTTCCCAGGCTTTCAGGCCATCCGGGTTCTTGAAGGTGGAACCGCCGGTCTGGGTCCGCACCGGCTGGGTCTGCGTGCGGGCTTCGGCAATTTCGGCCATGCGGGCCGCGATAGCATCCGGGTCGCCGGGCGTGATGCGTAGTTCGGCGCGCACAAATACCCAGTCGTCCGGCACTTCACTGTGCCGGTATGTAAATCCCATTGCTTCGCAGCTCAGAACATTCAGGACACCGGCAGGATCGATCGCCCGGGTACGGATAACGACATCTTTGGTTTCCCGCTGATAGGCGCCGGCATTCATGCGCAGGACGCCGCCGATGGAGCCGGGAATACCCGACAGGAACTCCAGACCCGAGAACCCCGCGCGCTGCGCCGTGCGGGCCACATTGATGGCCAGCGCCGCCGCGCCCGCGGCGAGTGTCTGCTCCTCGATCGTAATGTTTGAAAACGCCCGGCCAAGCCGGATGACCACGCCCGGGACGCCACCATCCCGAACAAGCAGGTTGGAGCCGACGCCGATAACGGTGACAGGGATATCGCGTGGTTTCTCGGCGAGGAAAAACCGCAGGTCGTATTCGTCCGCCGGTTCGAACATGACCTCCGCCGGTCCGCCCACCTTGAACCAGACTATGCGCGAAAGCGGATAGTTCGCCGTATAGGTGCCGCGAATTTGCGGAAGGCGGTCAATCAGCCCTGGTTTTCCGGTCATGACATTCATCGCCCTGTCTCTACCCGTGTGCCTGCCAACCGACGCATTGCATCGGGCAGATCGTTGGCCCAGTTGCTGACCGACCCGGCGCCAAGGCAGACCACGAGGTCACCAGGCGCGCTTATTTCCTGTACCAGTGCGGGCAGGTCGGATGGGTCATCCAGTGGCATAACCTCTCGGTGGCCATGGGTACGCAATCCCTGGATCAGCGTGTCACGACTGATTCCCTCGATCGGTAATTCGCCGGCGGCGTAAACATTGGAAACGATGACCGCATCTGCATCATTGAAACAGGCGCAGAATTCCTCGAACAGGTCCTTCAGGCGGGAATAGCGATGTGGCTGGACTACGGCGATGACGCGGCGCTGGGTTACAGCACGGGCGGCCTTCAGGACCGCGGCAATTTCCACGGGGTGATGGCCGTAATCGTCGATCACGGTGACGCCATCAAAATCGCCGGTTTTCGTGAAGCGCCGCTTTACGCCGCTGAATCCCTTGAGCCCCCGGGCAATGGCGGCGTCACTGATCCCCATCTCGTTTGCAACGGCAATGGCGGCCAGGGCATTCAGCATGTTGTAGGCACCGAACATCGGTAATTCGAGCCCTTTCAGCACGCGGGCGCGGTCGTCGCGCGAATCGATCACGACATCAAAGGTGACGCCGTCCGGGACGGTTTGCAGGTTTTCGCCCCGGACTTCCGCCTGAGGGTTCGTGCCATAGGTAACAAGCCGCCGGCTGGTGATCTGGCCGATCAATGACTGCACATCGGAATCATCGATGCATAACGCGGCAAATCCGTAGAACGGAATGTTCTGCACGAACGTCCGGAAGGCTTCCTTCTCCGCGTCAAAGCCGCCATAAAAATCGAGATGTTCCGGGTCCATGTTTGTCACGACGGCAATCGTTGCCGGCAGTTTGGTGAAGGTGCCGTCGGATTCGTCCGCTTCCACGACCATCCAGTCGCCATCGCCCAGACGCGCATTCGTGCCATAGGCGTTGATAATGCCGCCGTTGATGACGGTCGGGTCCAGTTCCGCAGCTTCGAGCAGGGCTGCTACCATCGAAGTCGTCGTGGTCTTGCCGTGGGTGCCACCAATGGCAATCGACCATTTCAGCCGCATCAGTTCGCCCAGCATCTCAGCGCGTCGTACAACCGGAATCATGCGGCCCTGGGCTTCGACCATTTCGGGGTTATCCCGCTTGATCGCCGATGAAACCACGACAACCTGCGCCTCCGCGACGTTCTCGGCCGCGTGTCCGACGATGACCCGGATGCCGAGTTTCCGCAGGCGCACAACATTGGCGCCTTCCGCGACATCGCTGCCTTGTACCTGGTATCCCAGGTTATGCAGGATTTCGGCGATCCCGGACATGCCGATGCCGCCGATACCGACGAAGTGGATCAGTCCGATGGACAGGGGCATCGCTCTCATGCGGCTTCCTCCCGCAACGCGGCATGCGCGCCATTGCCGTTTTCGCTCACAACACCAAGGACCAGGTTCGCCAGCCGTTCGGCGGCTTCCGGCATGCCGGCACGTGCCGCGCAACGGGCGGCCAGTTCCAATGTCGAGCTTGTTGAACCTGAGGAAAACAGCGAGACCAGCCGGTCGGACAGAACCTTGGGCGTGAAGTCACTGTCCGGAATCATCCAGGCGCCGCCGGAATCGCAAAAACGTGCCGCGTTTACTGTCTGATGATCGTCAATGGCATGCGGATAGGGTACCAGTATGGCTGGTCGGCCGGCGCTGGTCAGTTCAGCGGTCGTGGAGGCGCCAGCCCGGCAGATTACCAGATGTGCCAACCCCAGACGCCTGGGAATGTCATCGAAAAACGGGGCCAGGACTGCCTCCGTCCCTGTTTGCGCATAGGCTGCGCGAACGGATTCGATATCTTCCTTGCGGCATTGCTGGGTGATGCGGATGCGCTGGCGCAGGGCGTCCGGCAGGGATGCTATTGCCGCGGGGACTACCCTGGAAAAGACCGAGGCGCCCTGGCTGCCGCCCGTGACCAGCAACTGGATCGGCGATTCTGCTCCCAGTGTCGGAAAGGGCATTTTGCGGATTGCCAGAATTTCCGGCCGGACAGGATTCCCCGTCCAGACGGCTCGCTCCAGATCGGCATCGCGCAGGAATGCCGTGGTCTTGAATGCGGTGGCGATCCTGCTTGCCCGTGGCGCGAGTACACGGTTGGCGCGGCCGAGGACGGCATTCTGTTCATGGATCACTGTCTTGATCTTCAACCTGGAGGCCGCCAGCATGGTCGGTATGGTGGGGTACCCTCCAAAGCCGACGACGACATCCGGCTTCATTTCACGAAGCAGGTTACGCGCCTGGAAAAAACCGACTGCGAGACGGAACAATGCGAAACCCTTCGCAACCGGGCCGCGGCCGCTGATGCCGGCGGCCTGGATAAACCGGGTTTCAATGCCGGCAAATGCTTCGCCGTAAGAATCGCCACGCCGGTCGGTGATCAGGGCCAGCCTGTGCCCGCGCGCCAGAAGGTTTTCCGCGAGTGCCTGCGCGGGAAATACGTGCCCGCCCGTACCGCCGCTGGACAGGATGATCAGCATGCTGTCATCGCTCATCGCTGTCCTCCCGGCCGGCGACGCGTCAGTGCCAGCAGCATGCCCATGCCGAAACCCAGTGCCAGCAGCGACGACCCGCCATAGGAAATGAACGGCAGCGTCATGCCCTTGGTCGGCATCAGGTTGACGGTTGAGGCCATGTTGATAATCGCCTGCAGGGCGAACTGGACAATCAGGCCGGTTGCCGCCAGCACGATGAAGAGATCGGTATCCTCCAGCACGCGGACCAGGCCGCGCAGGATGATGAACACGAACAGGGCGATAATGAAGAAGCACGCCAGCAGGCCGAATTCTTCGCCGGCAACAGCGAAGATGAAATCGGCATGGGCATCTGGCAGATAGGCTTTAGCCGTGCCTTCGCCCGCGCCGCGCCCCAGCAGCCCCCCGTTCAGGAATGCCTCCATCGCCCGGTCAATCTGGTAGCTGTCCCCGGACGCGGGATCGAGAAAGCGGTCGATCCGGCTGCTGACATGCGGAAAGGCGAAATAGGCGACAACCATCGCCAGGATCCCGGCAATCCCGATCATGAATACCCAGACCATTGAAAGGCCGGCCAGAAACCACTGTGTGAACCAGATCGCCGTTACGACAATGGCCTGTCCGACGTCGGGCTGGGCCAGCAGCAACGACAGGACGATCAGATAGAGCGCGCAGGATATCTGATATCCCGGAATATCTTCGCCGAGGCGGCGGGCGGAGAACATCCAGGCCGCGACGACGGCAAAGGCCGGTTTGATGAATTCCGACGGCTGCAATGAAAAACCACCGATAATCAGCCAGCGCTGCGAGCCCTTGATTTCAGGGCCAATCAGAAGCGTCAGGATCAACAGGCCGACCGTCCCCGCGAAGGCGATGGCGCCGACCCGGCGGATATTGCGGGGCTCCAGCAGGGAAACCAGTATCATCAGGGCGATAGCCGGGACGATCAGCATGGCCTGGCGACGCACGAAATACAGCGAATCCAGCCCGATCCGCTCGGCGACCGGCGGGCTTGCTGCGACTGTCAGCACCAGACCAAAGGCAGTCAGAAGTCCGAAACCCAGCAGCGTCCAGTGATCGACGGTCCACCACCACCGGCCCAGGATAGATGTATCGTCGCGCGCGATCGGCCTCATGGTGTTGCCTCCCCGGCTGCGGGAAGATCCCGGACCAGGCGGGCGAATTCACGGCCGCGTTCCTCGAAATTGGGGAACTGGTCGAAGGATGCGCAGGCCGGCGACAGCAGGACCACCGCGTCTGACGGATGCTCTGCACTGACCGCCGCATGGGCATCCCGCACCGCCTGTGCCAGAGTGCCTGAAATCCGCGTATCGATTTTGCCTGAGAGCGCCGCATCGAAGGCTGCTGCGGCCTCGCCGATCAGATAGGCGTGCCGGATGCGCGGCAGGAAGGGTTCAATTGCCTCCAGCCCGCCTTCCTTGGGCTTGCCGCCGGCGATCCAGTAGATCAGGGGATAGCTGCCAAGTGCCTTTGCAGTGGCTTCCGGATTGGTTGCCTTGCTGTCGTTGACATAGCGGGCGCCGCCGATCGTGGCGATCAGTTCCTGGCGATGCGGCAGGCCGGGATAGCTGCGAATGCCATTCACGATATCTGCGCGGGACAAGCCGGCGGCCTGTGTTGCTGCATAGGCGGCTGCGGCGTTCTGCGCATTATGCGCCCCGGGAAGCGTCTGGACGTTGCGCAGGTCCATGATCTCGACCGGTTCGCCGGAAGTGTCGTCGTACAGGATGCCATCTTCGGCATAGACACCGCCGTCAACCTGCAGGCTGCCGGAAACAGCGATGACATTGACCGCAGGATTGTCCCGTAGCGTGACGCAGACTGCCGCGCTGTCCGGATCATCGATTCCGATGATAGCGGTCCCGTGGCAATGGTCGAAAATCCGCCGTTTGGCAGCCTTGTAACCGTCCATGCCGCCGTGGCGGTCAAGATGGTCGGGCGTAATGTTGAGCAGGACGGCGATATCGAACGCTGCCGTTGGCATCAGTTCGAGCTGATAGGAGGAAAGCTCCAGCACATAGGTGCCGGTCTGGTCCAGTGCCGCCAGATCGAGCGCCGGTGTGCCCAGGTTGCCGCCTATCTGGACGGCGCGCTTCGCCGTTTCAAGGATGTGGCCGATCAGCGCCGTGGTCGTCGATTTGCCGTTGGTTCCCGTGATGCCGATATAGCGCGCGGCCGGTTCGGCGCGGGCCAGCAATTCGATATCGCCCACAATCTCGGTACCCTGGGCCCGGGCGCGCGCCGCGACCGGATGCGGTTCGGGGAAGGTGTGCGGGATACCGGGGCTGAGCACCAGCGAATCGATATCATTCCACAACCCGTTGGTCAGGCTGGCGACCGGTATCCCGGCGGCTTCGGCTTCGGCGCGTCGGTCGCTGCTGTCATCCCAGGCATAGACATTTGCCCCACTGGCCATCAGCGCCCGGGCCGTGGACAGGCCGGATTTTCCCAGTCCCATGACCGCGACAGTTTTGCCTTTGCTGGAAGGGATACGGATCATCGCGGCTACCTCAGCTTCAAGGTAGAGAGGCCGACGAGGGCGAGGACGATGGCGATAATCCAGAACCGGATAACGATGGTTGACTCGGCCCAGCCCTTCTTTTCGAAGTGATGGTGCAGCGGCGCCATGGCGAAAACCCGTTTGCCGGTAAGCTTGAACGACGCGACCTGAACGATCACCGAAACCGTTTCCAGCACGAACAAACCGCCGACAATGGCCAGTACGATTTCGTGCTTGGTCACGACGCTGATCGCGCCGAGGGCGCCGCCAACCGCCAGGGACCCGGTGTCGCCCATGAAGACCATCGCGGGCGGTGCGTTGAACCACAGGAACCCGAGGCTCGCGCCGACCATAGCGCCGGCGAAAACGGCGAGTTCCCCTGCGCCGGCAATATAGTGGATTTGCAGGTAATTCGAATAAACCGTGCTGCCGACCAGATAGGCGATGAATCCGAAACAGCCGGCGGCGATCATCACCGGCACGATCGCGAGCCCGTCCAGCCCGTCGGTCAGGTTGACCGAATTGGAAGCGCCGATCATCACGAAGGCGGCAAAGGGGATGAAACCCCAGCCCAGGTTGATCAGAATATCCTTGAAAAACGGAAAGACCAGGGCGTCATTCAGCGGCGGCTGCGTCAACTGCAGCACCCAGATGGCAGCGGCGATCGAAATCAGCAACTGGAACAGCAGCTTCAGCTTACCCGGCAGGCCTTTTGAGTTTTTCCGGGACAGTTTCAGATAATCATCGGCAAAGCCGACCGCACCGAATCCGATCGTGACGAACAGGACGATCCAGATATAGCTGTTGGCGGAATCGACCCACAGGACCGTACTGATCGTGATCGATAACAGGATCAGGAAGCCGCCCATCGTTGGTGTGCCGGCTTTTTTCAGATGCGTATCCGGCACGTCTTCGCGGATATTGCTGGCGGTGCCCTGTCGGCTTTTCAACCAGTTGATGACCCTCGGCCCGAACAGAAAGCTGATGAACAACGCGGTCATGATCGCGCCGCCTGTTCTGAATGTCAGGTAGCGAAACAGGTTGAACGCCTGAAAGTTATCCGCGAGCGGTACGAGGAAATTGTAAAGCAAGCCTAGCGCCCTCCTGCCATCGCGGTGGCGCCTGCGTCGCGATCCAGCGCCGCCAGCGCGGAGACGATCGGCGCCATATTGCTGCCGAGCGAGCCTTTGACCATGACCACGTCCCCGGAACGAACTGCGTCGCGGACAATCGGCAGGATGGTGGCGCTGTCCGGGCCGTGCGCAGCGCACAGGTCGTGGCCGAGCGCCCGCGCCAGATGTGCCATATTCTCGCCCGCGAGAAATACGAGATCGATTTCGTTTTCCGCGATGCTGTCCGCCAGCCCGGCGTGCAGTTCCGGCGCTTGCGATCCCAGTTCCCGCATGTCGCCCAGCACAGCGATGCGCCGGCCCGTGGCTGAGCCGAGAACGTTCAGCGCGACCCGCATGGAGGCGGGACTGGCATTGTAGCTTTCGTCAATTAGCAGGAAACTGCCGGCATTGAGGCGGACACTGGTTCGCGACCCGCGGCCTTTCGGCGGTGAAACGTCGGCCAGCGCCTGCATCGCGTCGTCAAGATCTGCGCCCAGCGCGGTAACGGCGGCCAGGACGGCAAGGCTGTTCATGGCCCAGTGGCGACCCGGCGCGCCGATCGTATAGGCGATGCTGCGGCCTTGAATACGAGCGGAAACACGGCTGTGCGTCGGCTGGATATCGATAGCCGCCAGCTGAAAATCCGCTGCATCATGGGCACCGAAGGTCAGGACCCTGGTTATGCCGGCTTCTGCGGCATGGCGGCTCAGCCGTTCGAAATGACGGTTATCCCGATTCAGTACCGCCGTCCCGTCAGCGTCCATGCCAGCGAATATCTCCGCCTTGGCGTCCGCGATTCCTTCCTCGGATTCAAAGAATTCCAGATGGGCCGATTCCACATTGGTGATGATGGCAACTTCCGGTCGGGCGAGCTGCGAGAGCGGTGCGATTTCGCCAGGTGCGCTCATGCCCATCTCGAACACACCGAACTGGGCGTCGCGGGGCAGCCGCGCGAGACTGAGAGGCAGGCCCCAGTGATTGTTCAGATTGCCGGACGTCGCCGCTGTCTCGCCCTGCCGGCCAAGCACCAGGGCGAGAGCGTCCTTCGTGCCAGTCTTGCCTGCGCTGCCGGTAACGGCGGTAATTTTTGCGGTGCTGCGTTGGCGGGCGTGCCGGGCCAGTGCGGCCATGCCTTCCGTGGTATCCGATACCATCAGCAGCGGCCCGGTCGGGTTATCGGCTTCCGTGACCATGGCGGCCACTGCACCTTCTGCGAAGGCGCGGGCGACATAGGCGTGGCCGTCCAGATTCGGTCCCTTGATGGCGATGAACAGGTCGCCTGCCTGTACCGTGCGGCTGTCGATGGACACGCCGGATGCTTGCCAGGGCGCGGTGTTATTGCCGCCGGTGGCTTCTGCCGCTTCTGCTGATGTCCACAGCGCCGTCATGCCGGAACCCCGTCAATTTCCCCGATGGCGCTACGGGCAACTTCGGAATCGTCAAAAGGCAGGGTCGTGTTGCCGACGGTCTGCCCCTGTTCGTGACCCTTGCCGGCAATAACCAGAACGTCTCCCGCTTCGAGCATGGCAATAGCTGTACGGATGGCGTTGCGCCGGTCACCGATATCCTGCGCCTGCGGGCAGGCATCAAGGATCTGGTGGCGAATGATGGCAGGCGCTTCGTTGCGCGGGTTGTCGTCGGTCACAATGACCGCGTCGGCCAGGCGGGCGGCAATCGCCCCCATCTCCGGCCGCTTGCCGGTATCCCGGTCGCCGCCGCAGCCGAATACAGTCACAAGCCGGCCTGTGGCATGCGCGCGGGCTGCGCCAAGCACCGTGGCCAGCGCGTCCGGCGTGTGGGCGTAATCGACGATGACGGGGGCGCCGTTTGTTCTGTGACCGACAAGCTGCATGCGGCCTGCTATGCCGTGCAATTGTGCCAATAATGGGACCATGTCATCGGCGTCCGCGCCGCACCCGATTACCAGCGCCAGGGCGCAAAGCGCGTTGGATATCTGGAAATCGCCGGGTAACGGAAAATCCACATCGTAGGTCCGGCCCTGACAGGAGAGCGACAATATCCAGCCGCCGCCCTGCGCCTTGGCGCGCACGCAGCGGATGTCACCGCTGGCGCGGCCAAACGTCAGCAGTTTCAGATTGCGCCGGCGCGCGATACCGGCGACAGGATCGAAAAGATCGGAGTCAGCGTCGACAACCGCGGTGCCACCTTCGACAAGCAGTTCCGAAAACAACCGCAGTTTGGCGTCGCGATAGGCTCCCATGGACTTGTGGTAGTCCAGATGATCGCGCGTTACGTTGGTGATTGCGGCCGCAGCGATGCGCACGCCGTCCAGCCGATACTGGTCCAGCCCGTGGCTCGACGCCTCAACCGCCAACCGGTCGATGTCGTCCTTCTTCAATGCGGCGATTGTTTCGTGCAATTTTACCGGATCCGGTGTTGTCAGGCCCGGTCCGCCGGGCCATCCCGGTGCGGTGACGCCCAAGGTGCCCAGCGCGGCAGCACGATGGCCTGCAAGGGCCCAGAGCTGCTGTGCGAAATTCGCGACCGAGGTCTTGCCGTTGGTGCCGGTGACCGCGACAACGGTTTCAGGCTGCGCCGAAAAGAAGCGCGCCGCCATGAGAGCGAGGCGGCGGCGGGGGTTCGGGTCGGTGATTATCGGCAATGCGTCGGGGGATTCCGCCCGCCGAAAACCGGGTGGTGCAAGCACCGCGGCGGCGCCATTCCCTATTGCCTGCTCGATATAATCGCGGCCGTCCCGAGCTGTGCCCGGCAGCGCCGCAAACAGAAATCCAGGGCGTACTTCGCGGCTGTCGGCGGTGAGGCCGATGATTTCGGTATCGGGCAGAATTGTCGCCGTCGTCACACTATCTCCGTTGACCAGCTCAATAAGACGCAAGCTGGCGCCCCTCCTGATTGGGTTCAATATCCAGCAATTCGTGAATTTCTGGCGACGTCTCATCCACGGGGCGAACCCCGAGCAATGGCGCTGTGCGCTCAATGAGCCGTTTGACGGACGGCGCCGCGACCCAGCCGCCGGTCGCGTAGCCATGGGTTTTCTTGTTGCCCTGCGGTTCGTCAAGGATCACCAGAACCACGTAACGCGGCGCATGCATCGGAAAGGCTGCGACAAATGATGAAATCAGGGAGCGTCGCCGATAACCGCCATTGCCTGGCTTATCAGCCGTGCCGGTTTTTCCGCCAACGACATAGCCTTCGGCGGAAGCGTTCTTGCCCGTACCGTTTTCAACAACGAGCCGCATCAGCCGGCGGACTTCAGACGATGTCCGTTCCGAAATCACCCGCTTTCCCTTCGGCGGTTCGGGCGACTCCTTGCGGATCAGCGTGGGGCGATGCACCAGTCCCCCATTGACCATGGCGGATACGCCGGTTACCAGCTGCAAAGGGCTGACTGCCATGCCATGGCCGTAGGAAATCGTCATCGTATTCACGGGACGCCATGGCGATGGCGTTATCGGCGTGCCAACTTCCGGCAGTTCAATATTTGCCTGCCGCAGCATGCCAAGCTGATTGAAGAATTCCTGTTGGGCTTCGGTGCCGACATCCTGCGCCATCTTTGCCGCGCCGATATTGGAGGAGTACATGAAGATTTCAGGTACTGACAGCCAGCGTTTCTTGGCGTGATAGTCGCGGATCAGGAACCGGGATACCCGGATCGGTTCAGTGGCATCATAACCACCGTTCAATTTGACGACGCCGTAATCCAATGCCATCGCCGCGGTAAAAATCTTGAACGTTGAACCCAGTTCGTAGACGCCGAGTGTCGTGCGGTTGAAGCGCTGGTCGGGCAGGGCCGCACCGGCATTGTTGGGGTCGTAGTCGGGCAGCGACGCCATGGCCAGAACCTCGCCATTGCTGACATCCATAATGATGCCGGCGGCGCCGATCGCGTCGAATTCCGCCTTGGCGCTGGCCAGTTCGCTCTGCAATGCGTGCTGGACCCGTGTGTCGATGGTCAGCTGCAATGGCGTATTATTGTCGCGCAGCGACACATCAAAGGACCGCTCGATGCCCGCGATGCCGCGATTGTCGATGTCGACATATCCAAGAATATGTGCGGCCAGTGGCCCGTTCGGGTAGACACGGGTCTCGGCGCTCTGGAAATACAGCCCCGGAATGCCGAGCGCATTGACCTTTGACTGTTGGCGCGGCGTCAGGTTGCGCTGCAGCCAGATAAACGACCGGTCGGTTTTCAGCGACCGCGCGACTTCGGCCTCGCGCAGACCGGGTAGCGCCTGGACCAGTTGGCGTGCCGCGTCATCCGCGTCGATGATCTTGCGCGGATTGGCGTAAAGCGACGCCGTATTGAGGTTGGTGGCCAGCAACACGCCGTTGCGGTCCACGATATCCGACCGGTCCATGCGCATCGCCTGGGTATGTGTTGCATGGGCCGCCTTCGGTTCCCGCGCATCCTGGAACAAGGCAATGTCGATCAACCGGACGGAGATTGCGCTGAAGGCAAGCATAAGCATCGCGCCCGTGACCAGGATACGGGTATGGCTGACCTCCAGGACATGGGCTGTTCGCTTGTCCGTATGTGCCGCGCATGGTTTGGTGGCGGCGCGCTGCGAACTGCGCCGCCGTTTCGACAGGTGCTTGCGCCGGGAAAAAAGCATCAATCCACCCTTCCCGCTGTCGTGCTGACGGGCGTCCCGCGCGGAATCGTGCCCGCAATGACAGGGGGAACGGGGTCAGTGAGATCTTCCAGCCCGCCGACCTGCGATGTTTCCGGATACCGCAGGTCAGGCAGATACTTGCGGGTCAAGTGTTCGATGTTCTCCGGCCGATTCAGGTAGCTCCATTCCGCACGCAGGACATGGACAGCATTCTGTTCTTTCAGGACCTGGGCATTAAGCCGGTTGAGATCGCTTTCCAGTTGCTCAACCTTGAAGCTGATATTGAACAGGGCAAAGCCCGCAATGCCGGCGAGCCCTATCCAGATGAAAATGGCGGTGCTTTTCATGCGGCATCCTCCATCGGCCATGCCTCGGCCGCCGTTCGGCGGGCGGCGCGCAGCCTTGCAGACCGCGCCCGGGAATTGCTGCGTTTTTCGGCATCTCCTGGCGTTAACCCCCGGCGATGGATGAGCGTGAAGGACGGTGCGTGCGGTTGCGGCGCTTCGGGTGCGTGGCGCGAGGCACGGGGCGCTTCGTCCGAGCGTACCCGCAGGAAATTCTTCACCCGGCGGTCTTCCAGCGAATGGAAACTGACAACGACAAGCCGTCCGCCAGGCTGGAGCAGTTGTTCCGCTGCGGCCAGCCCACGATCCAGTTCGCCCAGTTCATCATTCACATGAATGCGTAACGCCATGAAGGTGCGGGTTGCCGGGTCAATACCGTCGTTGGCGCGCGGCATGACATTGCGAATGATCTCCGCGAGCTGCAGGGTACGGGTGATGGGGCCGGTTTCGCGCGCGGCGACGATAGCGTGGGCGACGCGGCGGGCATGCCGTTCCTCACCCAGGCGGCGGATCAGGCCGGCCAGTTCCCGTTCGTCGAATTCATTGACGATATCGGCAGCAGTGGGGCCTTCCTGCGCCATACGCATATCCAGTGGACCGTCGCCGCGAAATGAGAATCCGCGTGCCGCGTTATCCAGTTGCGGCGACGAGACGCCGAGATCAAAGACAACGCCATCCAGCGCCGGAGCACCGGCGGTCTCCAGTAATTTTGGCAGGTCGCCGAACCGGCCATGCAGCAGCGTCAGCCGACCGCCATATTCGCGCGCCATTTCCTGTCCGCGCGCAATGGCGTCCGGATCGCGGTCGCAGGCCCAGACGGCGCAGTCCGCAGCATCCAGAATCGCACGCGTATAGCCACCGGCACCGAACGTTCCGTCTAGATAGACCTGTCCGTCCGATGGATCCAGTGCGGCCAGCACTTCGTCCCGCATGACCGGTATATGGCGGTCTGAAGTGTTCATGAATTGGCCCCGCGCTGTCCCGCGGGCAGGGTGAAATTCGGCGATGTGCGGTTGACCCCGGAAGCGTAATCCGCGTAGAGGTCCGGCTGCCAGATGTGAAATTGCCGGCCCGCGCCAATAAAAACGGCCATATCTTCAATCTTGGCCGAAGTGCGGAAGTCCTCCGGCAATACGATCCGGCCTTCGCCGTCGATGCTCAGTTTGCGCGCCCGGCCGAGAATTGTCGTCGTGAAATATTCCTGTTCCTGCGTGTATTTCCCGAATGAATCGATGTTTTCGGTCAGCGCTTCGAGTTGCGCGCGATCAATCGCTTCCAGCGCGGAATCCCATTTGGGCGACGGGTAAATATAAATGTACCGGCCGTCTTCTTCCGGGAGTTCGGCACGAAAATCGGCTGGCAGGGAAACGCGTCCCTTCCTGTCGACCTTGTTCCTGTGTTCACCCGTGAATAACAGCATTGCCGTTCCCGATTTCCGCATTCTCCACCACCGGGTTACATGCTATCTTTGCCGGAGGTGCGGACCCGTTTCGTACGACGGATTCTACGTCCACCATGACAATTCATGGTACTTTATGGAGTACCATGGAATTTTTTGGGAAGTCAAGCAACGTGCAGTAAAAGCGCGAGAACAAATGCGTCTATTCTGTTCTCTTTTAAGAATCCAGTTTTAGCGATACCATGAAATACACCTACAAGGACTTGTGGAATGCGAACGAATAAATGATATTCCCCGAATCGGGTTCAATATATGTTCCTATTGTGTTCTTTTAATGGTAAGTTTTGCTGGTGTGTGAAATTTGGAATTTTCCGCCATGGTGGCGATTACGTGTCGTGGTTTCACGGTATTGTGGTGTGAGGTGGCAGTAGCGCGACCGAAATAATGGCGACGGAGGAATGAGCAGATGAGTCAGGATGGTTCGGGTCTGGAACAGATGCCGATTACGGATTTTCAGATAGGCACTGTGATACGGCGCAGTTTTCTGGTGCTGTTTAAGAATTTCGGGCCGTTCATCCTGATGTCGCTGGTTTTCATGTTGCCGTCACAGTTTCAATTGTTTCTGGCGACGCCGGAACTTGGGGCTGAACCTGGCGATGCAGGCCCTGCAGATGCTTTGGTTCCGCTGGCTGCGTTCGGTGTGCATTTTCTGTCGACGAGCCTGCTGTCCGCCACGCTTGTCTACGGCACCATCATTCAATTGCGTGGCGGCCATGCCAGCGCGATGGAGTCCGTGGTAAAGGGGCTGGGCCTTCTTGTACCCGTGATTGCCGTCAGCCTGCTGGCCGGCCTGATCACCCTGGCGGGCACGTTGCTGCTGGTGATTCCGGGCATTCTGGCATTCACGGTCCTGTGGGTTGCCGTGCCGGCGGCGGTTGTCGAAAGGACCGGTATAATGGCCAGTTTGCGGCGGAGCGTCGAATTGACCGATGGTTATCGGTGGCGCGTTCTTGGCGTGATTGCCGTTATCATATTAATCAGCGCAGTTATTGAAATTGTGCTCGTCGGGCCGCTGGTGGCGATCATGACCCTGGAATCGGAAGGTGTGCCGATTGGGTCGACGATTATTCTCCTGGTCATTCAGGCTTTTTTCGCCGCATTGTCCGCGGTGACGATTGCTGTCAGTTATCACGATTTGCGGATCGCCAAGGAAGGCGTGGGTACAGATCAGATTGCTGCGGTTTTCGACTAAAATTTATGTGTTGATGCGCCTGTGATCTGAATTTGTCCCGGGCGTCAGGGCAGGTCGAATTTATTCGCCCGCGGCTTCCGGAACAGCGCGTCATGCTCCAGATGGCCACGAAGGGCGGCATAGAAAGCCCGCAGGAAAACGGTGGCATCGACGGCCTGTCCGTCCGTCGGTGTCCAGCCGATTTTGCCCTGTATCGCCCGGGCGACGGTAGCCCGGGTCTCGGCAGCATCATGTGCTTCCTGCCGCAGCACGTTTTCCAGCGTCTGCAATTCGTAGACGCCATAAACCGACAATTGCGCAGGTGTAAAGCGGATAGCCGTCTGCATGGTTGCGTCATGCTTCAATGCCGCGATGTCCGGCAGCAATTCGGTTTTCGGCGTTTCGACGACCCAGGTGCCGGCAACGATATCGCCACAGCGCAAGCGGTCGCGATTGAAAAAGGGCAGCGCCACCAGGAGCCCGGTCCATAACAGTGTCAGCAGATTGACCCATGTGCCGCTGCCGCCATTGACCGACATCAGCAGGGTGACCGGCATGAACAATTCGACCTCGCGCATCAGATTCCGGGCAAAAATGGCGCTTGGGCGCAGTCGGCCGCCCTTTCGGTCGATGACACGAAGGCCCAGAAGACGCTTTCCCGGCGTTGTGCCCTGCCAGCGCAATTCGAAGAATATGAAGTAGAATCCCCGAATACCGAAGGACAGGACGATGGCCAGCGATATGGCCCAGTTTCCGCCAACATCCGGGAAAAAAGCAATGGCGAGCAGAACGACGGCGGTCAGGCCAAGCGAGATGATGCCGATATCGATCAGTACCGCGATAAAACGGTTCCCCCGCCCGGCGAGGTTGACCCGTAATGCGAGGCCTTCCGGCGTAACGAACTCACGCAAGGGGCTGGCGCGCATGCTGGCGGTTGGGGTCAGTTGTCGCCATGGCCTGCCTCTCTGCCAGACAGCGTGAGATAAGCCAGCCAGGCCAGCAACACGCCGCCGCCTATCCCGTAGCGGTAAAAGACATCGGTGACGATCTGCCGGGCAAACCCTTCCAGCAAGGCCGCCACGAAAAACAGTGCGACGGCACCGATAGTGATCACGGCTGCCAATCGGCCCTTCTCGGCGAGATTATGCAGCCGGCTGTAGCGGTCCGGAAAGGCAAGGGCGCTGCCCAGCACGAGCCCCGCGCCGCCGCATAACGAAAGTGCCAGCAATTCCGTCGTGCCGTGAATCAACAGCCATCCCCAAAGGTCCCAGGCGAGCCCGCGCGACGCATAGAGTGCGGCAAACGCACCCAGCGTCAGGCCGTTTGAAAACAGCAGCAGCGCCGTGGGAACCCCGAATGCGAAACCGAGCGCAAAGCTCAATAACCCGATCTTGGCATTATGGCTGAACAGAAAACTGGCGAAGAGGTTGAGATTGTCGATAGCGGTATCGCTGGTGTCATACAGGCCCGCACGAAGAGTATCTGTCTCTGCCGTAGGCGTACGGGAGTCTGCCATCGAATCCGATACGAAGCTGTAATACCAGTCCGGGCTGTTCTGTGTCAGGACGAATCCGACGACACTGCCGAAAGTCAGGATCGCGAAAGCGGCGACGATATGCCACCGCGCGGCGCGGACGGCCGTGGGAAAATCACGAACGAAAAACCGGCGTATACCCGCACCGAATGGCTCGCGGCCGCCATAAACGCAGAAATAGGCGCGTACCGCGAGGCTTTCGAGATAGGCCACCACATTACGGTCCAGTGAAATGTTGCGCGCAACCGACAGCGAGGAAATGACCGAACGGTACAGTTCCGGAAGGCGGCGCACTTCCTGCGCGGACAGTTTCGATAATCCCGATCGCTGGACACGTTGCACCAGGGAATCGAGGTCGCGCCAGCCTTGCTCGCGTTCGCGGCGGAAGTCGTAGCTGCGAAGATGCGCCTCTGGTTCCGCCATGTCAGATAAGTTCCAATCGCTTGATATGGATATAACGGTTCAGCAATTCCGCGCTGACTGCATGGCTTGGCGCATCGATGCAGTGGATGCCCATGCGGCGCAGTCGTTCGAACACCGTGCGACGCTCCCGCAGGAAGCCGTCCGCCACGACCATGCGGTTGACGTCTTTCAGGCTACGGGGCTGCCGATCCGGGGGGGTGTGCAGCCGCGGGTCATGCATCGACACAAAGATGACGAGATGCCGGGCGGCAAGCCGTTGCAGGTTCTCTACCATGAGTTCTGCCGTCACGGTGTCGACGAATTCGGTCTGCAGGATGATGAGCGAACGCCGTTTCAGACGCGTCATCAGTTCCGTCAGGCCGCGGGTGAAATTCGTTTCCTCCTGCTGATATTCAATTTCCGATGTCAGGCGCATCAGTCGTGAAAATTCGTGGATGCCGCCAAAGGGTTCCGCCGTGACACGGGTTTGCGCGTCGAAACCGAATATGCCGATGCGGTCGCCGTGACGCAGCGATGCGTGCCCCAGCAGCAACCCCGCATTGATGGCGTGATCCAGCCGCGGAATTCCATGCAGCGGCGTACTCATCAGATGGCCGGTATCGAAGGCCAGGATGACCTGGTGGTTCCGCTCGGTCCGAAATTCCTTGCAGACAAGTTTGTGGTGCCGTGCTGAATGTTTCCAGTCGATAGACCGATGGTCCAGCCCGGGCATGTATTCGCGGAGCGCGTCAAATTCCGTTCCTTCGCCGGACTGGCGCTGGACCTTGACCCCGAATGCGGCGTCCCGCACCGAAATCGACAGGGCGGCGCTGCGCACCGCGCGGACGTTCGGGATAATCGGGATAGATGCGTCGATTTCACGAATATGGCGTCGTTCAACAAGGCCCAGCGGACCAAGCCAGCGGAGCCAGAGCCGATGAATGACGGCTTGACCGCGCCGGTTCGGGGTCAGCGGAATCCGCATGTCGCATGACTCGCCGGGCATTATACGGCACTGCTGATGCGGTGGCGGATCAAGCGTATCGCCGGTGTCGCAAGCCAGCGTTACCGTCGTCGGGTGCCGCAGCGCCCCGCCGGAAACCTTAACAGTCAGGCCGTCACTGTCGCCGGCATAGAGCATGACGGGCATGCCTGTATCGATTGCGAATGCGCTGACGCGTGGTGTCAGAATGGCGTCTATGGCGGTGATGGAGACGGCGAAGGCGAGGTAGCCGAACACCAGCGGCCACAGTGTTTCGTCGCCGAGAATCAGCGCAAATCCCAGCGGGACGCCGGCAATAAAGACAAGGAAGGCGCGAAAAGTCGGCTGCATCAGCGCGGTGCCGGAACCTGATCGAGGATGGCCCTGATGATCTGGTCGGTATCCGTGCCGTCGATTTCCGCGCCGGGGGCCAGGACAATGCGGTGCCGCTATGCCGGCACCGCGAGCAACTTCACATCGTCAGGAATGGCGTAGTCGCGGCTTTGCAGGGCGGCATAGGCGCGCGTGGCGATTGCCAGCATGTTCGCGGCCCGGGGTGAGGCGCCGAACTGCAACGATGGATGCTCGCGGGTAGCGCGGATGACATCAACGATATAGTCGATCAGGTCGTTCGACAGCCTTATGCCGGTGACAACCTGCCGGATCTGTTTCAGGACTGCCAGGTCGGCGACGCGGGTCATGCCGAATGCGTCCAGCGCCGGCATGGTGGTGCGATGGCCATGCTGTTCGACGATGCTGCGTTCCTCGTCCCGCGATGGATAGTCCAGGATGTGTTTGAACAGAAAACGGTCGAGTTGCGCTTCCGGCAGCGGATAGGTGCCGTGCTGTTCAATGGGGTTCTGCGTAGCGATGACCATGAAACCGTCATCCATCTCGTATGTTGTCCCGTCGATGGTGACAGTGCGTTCATGCATGGCCTGCAACAGGGCAGACTGTGTTTTGGGCGGTGTCCGGTTGATTTCATCCGCCAGCAGTAACTGGGTGAAAACCGGTCCCTTGGTCAGGGTGAAGGCGCTTGTCTGGAAGTTGAAAAGATTGGTGCCCGTAACATCGCCGGGCATCAGGTCCGGGGTGAACTGGATGCGGCCGAAATCCAGCGACAGGGCATGGGCGAAGGCCTGCGCGAGCAGCGTCTTTGCCGTGCCGGGCACCCCTTCCATGAGGATATGTCCGTCCGACAGCAGGCTGACGAGCATCAGGTCGATGGCGGCGTCCTGTCCGATGACGACCTTCCGGATCTGTTCCCGCAACGCCTCGCTTGTCGCCTTAATACCGTCCAGATCCATGTATCATCTCCTGCTTCCAGTGGTGTAAACGCTGAATTGCGCGCAGCAGCCGGGAGCCACCGGACGTATTCGCCGTTACGGCCGCCGCCAGTTCCCGGTTCAGCGTTTCATATGGTGGGTCGATCCGACGCGCCGCGCCGATCTGATCGATCCACCTGATCCGTTCCGCCGTGGTCATGTTTCTGGGGGCGTGAAAATGCTGCAGCAGTTCACGGCGCACGATCGCGGGATAGACAAGCGCGATTTCCTGTTCGTGGCCCGCCTGGTGCAACAGGTCAATCGCGTTTTCAATCAGGTCCGATTCCGTAGCGGCGTGCGGGTGGGGTGCCGGCAACGCCGCTCCGAAACGGCGCGATGCTGCCCATATCAGAATTACCAGAGCGGTCATCGCAATGGCGGTCACCGCAAGGAATGGGCGTTCGAACAAGGTGCGCCAAAGGCTGGGGCTGCGGAAGAAACCGTGGACGACCTCGTCCACAATGACCGTTCCATCCGCCGGTCGCATCAGTTCGATCAAATCGAGCAGCAGTGCCGCGTGATCGCCGCGTCCGATCCCTGCATTGGACAACAGGTCCGGATCTGAAATGACGAACAATGTCTTGCCTCGCACCGTGGCGGCGCCGACGAGGACTCCTTCCCAGGCGGAAACAATGGGCTCGATAGCGGGAGATCGGATCAACTGCAATCCTTCGATATCCGGAACGGCCCGGGCGCGAATGCGGTTTGCCAGGGACTCGCTTTCAATGAGTCCGGCATTGAATCGCCGGACCGACGCCGTGGATGTTTCGTTCCAGCCGATATCCACCGGTTCGCGAATAACCGCCGCACCGGCTACGTATTGCTGGATCACCCGCTCGACTTCGGTGACCGGCCGGAACTCGAGGTCACGAACCCAGCCGGGATGCCCGGGGTCCGCATCGGCGGTCCATTTGGGCAGGACCAGCAGCGTGCGGTCGGCAAGCGCATAGCTGCCAGGGTGCAGGCCGGGCTCCGCGAGAACCAGCAGGGCGGATCTGCCGGCTTTCTCAGCCGAATTGCTGCGGCTCACGATCGTGGGAATGCCGCGCCGCTGCAGGAGCTCCAGGAAGGCCTGGTGTCCTATGGCCGAAGTCGAAAAGACATTGGTGCCGCTCGTCCCCGGATGTTCGTCGTATATGGCGAAATAGGCCGCGCCGGCAAAT
>CAXBEC010000005.1:0-20533 GCA_963974145.1 uncultured Alphaproteobacteria bacterium
TAATTATTCACACCGGCCTGCTTCGCAGCGAT
This sequence comes from uncultured Alphaproteobacteria bacterium, assembly GCA_963974145.1. Classification (GTDB taxonomy): domain Bacteria; phylum Pseudomonadota; class Alphaproteobacteria; order UBA8366; genus MarineAlpha4-Bin1. Next base: position 33 of record CAXBEC010000005.1, read on the forward strand.
GACGTTTTCCGTCTTGCTCTCAGCCGTGATCATGACGAAGGGCGTTGTTTTCAGATGCTCGTCGGCGCGGACTTCCTTGAGCAACTGGAGCCCGGTCATCGGTTCCATGTTCCAGTCGGAAATCACCAGGCCGAAATTTGCACCCCGCAATTTGGTCAGCGCCTCGCCCCCGTCCATCGCTTCATCGACATTCAGGAAACCGAGCTGTTTCAGCAAATTCCGGATAATTCGTAGCATCGTCTTGTAATCATCGACGATAAGAATGGGCATGTTCTTGTCGACAGCCATGGCATATTTCCTCGTAAGGGATATTCAGCACAGCAATTCTGTGCCTCAATTTTCGAGGCTAATTCAAACCTAATTGCGTTAAATCACGGTTAAAATTGAAAATTTAAATATGCGGAAAACAACAGCCAACCAGGTGTTTGACCCTGACGCGCGATTATGCCGGTTAACGAGGGACAGAGGCCTTCGGTCTAGTTCGGTACCGGCGGCACGACCTGGTGCTCCGCCAGCTGCTGCGTCAGCGTCCGGGCCCGCTCGGCATCCATGGCCGCAATGATTGGCGCGACTTTACGGGCGCTCATCGACTTCATCACGTCCAGCAACACGCCCATATCAAGCTCATTGAAAATTGTCGCCGCATCTTTTGGCTTCATATTGGAATAAATGCCGACCAACCGGTTCAGACGCTCCGATTCCTCTTTTTCCTTAATATCGAGCAGGCCCTTAATTTCAACCCGGATCTTCTTGAATTCTTCCTGCTGTTCGACAATGCGCTGCTCCGCCGCCTTGAGCAGCACACCACGCTGGTCAAGCTCGCGTTCGCGCTTGTCGAGCAGATCCCGGCGCTCCGCCAGTTCCTGTAGCAGGCGAATTTCGGAATGGCTCATTTTGGAAACGTCACGGACTTCCGTTGGCTGGTCTTTATCCGCCCCGTTGCCATCGGCACTCGCCACATCCGCTTCGCGCGGCGTAATGTCGGTTCCCTTTTCCGCCGCCGGCGCCGGCTTTTCCTGTGCCACAACGGATCCAACTTCGATAGCGCGGCCTTCTTCGCTGACAGTCGTCCAGATATTGCCGAGCTTGACCGTCAGCATCAGCGTAGCCACAAAAATCGTTACAGGTACCAGTCTGATACGAAACATGACGTTACCTCATCCCCTGCAGCGCCCGCAGAAGTTCCGCTTTCGACTTGCCGCGCTCATCCTGCTCTTCCGCCGACTTCGGCGCCTGTGACGCCCGGGCCTGCGGTGATTTCGCCCCGGGCGAAGGCGCAACGCCCCGGGCCGCCGATATCGCGCCTTCGAGACGGGTCGCGAGTTCATCGGCCCGATCCGTCATAAAGTTCAGGTCGTCGCGAAGTTCCTGCGCCTTGGTCACATTGGCCTGCAACGCGGTTGCGGTTTCCGTCGCGCTGGCTTTTAATCGCAGCACACTGGCTTCCGCCCTGTTGGTCGATTCATTGAAGGCGGCAATCAACGCTTCGAGTTCCGCCTTGCCCGCTTTCAGCGTCTTTAGATTGGCGTTCAGGCGGATGACATAGAAAATCACCGCGGCCATCAGCACCGCGCCCAACACGTCAACAATAAGACCCATTTGACCGAGAAAAATAACCGTTACTCCATCAAGCGCTCATTGACCCGCACTGCCACATAGCCGCTTTTACGCCCCATTGACGCCTTGAACAACGGCACGGCACCGCATCTTAGCACAACTTCACTGTCAGGTTTCGCCTGCAACTGAATCTGTGTACCGACCTTCCAGTTCATGACCTCATTGAGCGGCAGGTATATTTCGTCAAGGACCGCCTCAACCAGTACATCGGTAAACCATAATTCCGTCGCCAGATGATTTTCCCAGATCGAATCACGGCCGAATTTCTCGCCCATGAACATCTGCAGCAGCAATTCGCGCACCGGCTCCAGCGTCGCGTATGGCAGCATCAGTTCAAGGCGCCCGCCCCGGTCTTCCATGTCGATCCGCAGCCGGGCGAGAATCGCGGCATTCGCCGGTCGCGCAATTGTAGCGAAACGCGGGTTTGTTTCCAGCCGGTCGAAGCGGAACGTGACCGAACTCAGCGGATCAAACGCTGCCGACAGATCCGCCAGCACCACACTGACCATGCGTTCAACCAGGCCGCGTTCAATCGTCGTATAGGGCCGGCCTTCGATACGCATCGCCGCCGTGCCGCGGCGACCGCCCAGCAACACATCGACGATGGAGTAAATCAGCGAACTGTCGACTGTAATAAGACCGAAATTGTCCCATTCCTCCGCCTTGAAAACCGACAGCATCGCCGGCAGGGGGATGGAATTCAGATAATCGCCAAAACGTATCGACGTAATATTGTCGAGGCTGACTTCGACATTGTCAGAGGTGAAGTTACGCAACGACGTCGACATCATGCGCACGAGCCGGTCATACACGACTTCCAGCATCGGCAGGCGTTCGTATGACACCATACCGCTGTCAATGATCGCTTCGATACCAGAACGGTCACCGCCGCCGTCGCCGCCTTCCTGGAAACCCAGCAGGCTGTCGATTTCATCCTGGTTCAGAACCCGGGCAGACGCGCCGTCATCGCCACCTTCGGCCATGGCAGACCATTCATCCGCGACGGCCTCGTCTCCGCCGCCGGCACCTTCTTCCCCTTCTTCAGCCATTGCCGCCCATTCCGCGGCTACGGCATCATCATCGACTTCTTCGTCATCGTCAGCCATTGTCATGCGTCCTGCTGGTCAAATGCGTACGACAGGGGATTGTGCAATTATTGTACCAGAATTTCGCGAAACAGTACGTCCTTAACTTTCGCGGGATGTGTGGCGGCATTGACTCGCGCCAGCAATTCTTCCTTCACCCGATAGACTCCCTGCGATCCCTGGAGTTCCTCAACCCGCAGTTCGCGCAGGAAAACCTGAAAATTGTCGATGATGCGCGGCATGACGGCGGTGACCCGGGCTTCGTCTTCCGGACCGCCCAGTTCGAGGCTGACCCGCATTTTCAGAAAACTCTGTTTTCGGCCCTTGCCCGCAAGCGTCACCAGCATTTCGTCCAGATCGATATAATGGCTGGGCATTTCAACAGCAGCTTCTTCCGCCGGCGGCTGTTCTTCATCGACCTGTTCGACGCCCAGGATGGAATCCAGCAACCCGCTGAAATAAACGCCGGCACCGCCACCACCAAGCAACAATAACGGCAATACAATAAACAGGACGAGCTTCTTGCCGCCAAGGCCGGATTTACCGGATCCTTCTTCGCCGTCGGCAATTTCGTCGTCAGCGCCGTCTTCTGCTTCTTCGTCGCTCATGATTTCCTGGATTTCAGTTGGCGGTTATTTTAGCAATACATCATACATACTTGGTTCTTGAGATGTATATTATCGAAAACACAATAATATTTGAATCTTAAAAATCAACGAACAAAAGCCGACACAGGCCGGGCACCACGGCAAGAAGTGCCCGGCAAAGGCTTCCGGGAATTGCCCGGAACGCCGTAGGGCAACTTTTTAGAAAACGCCTATCTATTTGTTTTTACGAATTTTTCTGCATGGCACACCCTGTGCATTCCTGTCTGGCGAACCACAGGCAACGAAGAAACGGGGTCTTTATGGAAAACGCAGGGTATATCGCCTTGTCCCGGCAATTGGCGTTACGGCGCGAGATGAGTATGGTCGCGCACAATATCGCCAATATGAATACGCCCGCTTTCAAAGCGGAAAAAATGGTCTTCCGCGAATACATCAGCGAGCCGGCCAGGGGGGAATCGCTCTCCTTCGTACAGGATATCGGGACGTCCCGCGATCTGTCATCAGGTCCGGTATCGACGACCGGGAACGACCTGGACCTGGCGATTTCGGGCCAGGCCTATTTCTCAATCGAAACGCCGGACGGCGTTCGGTACACCCGGCATGGACGCTTCCAGCTGGATGGTCAGGGAAGAATTGTCGACGGACTGGGCGCACCCGTTCTGTCCAGCGCCGGCGCGCCGATTGTTGTACCTCCGGGGACCGGCAGTCTGACCATTTCAGACGACGGAACCGTCAGCGGCAACGCAGCAACAATTGGCCGTATCGGCCTGGTCGAATTCGACAAGGAATCGGAATTGAAACGAGAAGCCAACGGGCTTTACAGCGCCGAGGGACAGCAACCCAGGGACGCCACGGAAAGCCAGGTCGTCCAGGGTGCGCTGGAGCAGTCCAACGTTCAGGCGATCATAGAAATGACGCGCATGATCGATATCCACCGGTCCTATGAAGCGACTGCGAAGCTTATCAAGGACGAACATGACCAGTTCATGCGGTCGGTTGGAAAACTGACAAGCCTGCGGCAGAATTAAGGATATAACATCATGAGATCATTAAGTATTGGCGCAACGGGCATGCTCGCACAGCAGCTCAATGTTGAAGTCATTTCCCACAATATCGCCAATATGAACACGACCGCCTACACAAGGCGGCGGGCGGAATTTCAGGATCTGCTTTATCAGAACCTGCGGCGCGTTGGGTCGGAATCGTCCGATACCGGCACGATCGTGCCGGCCGGTGTCCAGATCGGCCTCGGTGTAAAAACGGCGGCAGTATACCGGATTACCGAACAGGGCAATCTTACTCTGACGGAAAACACCTTCGATCTGGCGATCAACGGTAACGGCTATTTCCAGGTGCAACTGCCGAATGGCGACATTGCCTATTCACGCGCCGGTTCGTTCCAGTTGAGCGCCAATGGCGAGTTGGTTACCGCCGACGGGTTCATTGTCGAACCGGCCATCACGATCCCGGCCGATGCCGTCGATGTCTCCGTGAATGCCAGCGGGCAGGTGCTGGCCCAGCAGGACGGCCAGGTTGCACCGGCCAATGTCGGGCAACTGGACCTTGCGACATTCTCCAATGAGGCCGGCCTGCTGGCGATCGGCGACAATCTGTTTCTCGAGACGCCCGCATCCGGCACGCCGACCACGGGAACACCGGGGTCGACGGGTATCGGCACGATCCAGCAGGGATTTCTGGAAACCTCGAATGTCAATGTGGTCGAGGAAATTTCCAATCTGATCACCGCGCAGCGAGCCTATGAAATGAATTCCAAGGTCATCGAAACCTCCGATCAGATGATGGCTGTCCTGAGCAACATGCGTTAACGCGGGAGAAACGGCATGAACGCAATACGCCTGTTTATTTCGCTGGCCACTGTTTTCGTCCTTGTGACAGGCAGTGTCACGGCGGCGCCCCGTGCATATCTTCGATCCAATGTGCTCGTCGACGGCGATACGGTCAAACTTGGCGATGTGTTCGACGGGGCCGGCGAATTGTCCGAGCGAGTTATCGCCAATGCACCGCGCCCGGGCCAAATGCTGGTACTGGAGGCTGACTGGCTGTACCGGGTTGCACGGGCCTATCGGGTATCATGGCGGCCATCCAGCCGACTCGACAGGGCAACCGTCGAACGGCGCAGCCAGATCATCGAGCCCGACCAGATTCACAAGGCGGTAACCGACGCTCTGCGGCAGAAACACACAGACCTTGGCGAAATCGAAATTGAAATGGACAACCGGACCATGCGGCTGTTCCTGCCCTTCAACATGCCGGCGCGGATTGAAGCCCAGTCTATCTCCTATGATTCACTCAACAAGCGATTCTCCGCCCGGGTCGTTGCCCCGGATGACCGGCCCGGCGCCGTGCGGACCACCATCACCGGTTACGCCTATCCCGTCATCGACATACCGACGCTGTCACGTCGCATGAACCGCGATGAAATCATTCACGACCGGGACATAGAATGGAAAACCGTCCGTGCCGTGAGTGTCGATACGCAAACCATTACCGATATTGAATCGCTGGTCGGCCTCAGCCCGCGCCGGCCGATCACCCCCGACAGGGCGGTTAAGGAAAACGAAGTACAGGCACCCATTCTCGTTACCCGCGGGAAACCGGTCACCATCGCCCTTACAACACCGACGATGCAACTGACCGCCATGGGGAAAGCTCTGCAGAACGGCGCCAGCGGTGACGTTGTCAGGGTGCAGAACGTCAATAGCGGCAAAATTATCAGCGCCGTCGTCGTCGGTGATAAACGCGTCGCCGTCGCAACCCTTCACAACACAGCCATGCGGCAGGACCAGAAATGATCTCGTCATTCAAATCCACTACAGTTCGGTTCACCTGTCTCGTCGTCACCGTCGTGTCCCTTTCGGGTTGCAATGCCCTGTCGCGGCTGTCGGAAGTTGGTGAGGCACCGAAAATGTCCAGTATCCAGAATCCGACACAAACGCAGGATTACAGGCCGATCACCATGCCCATGCCGGCCCCGGTTCTGGCGCACCACAATCCGAACTCGCTCTGGCGTACCGGATCGCGGGCCTTTTTCAAGGATCTGCGCGCCAACCAGATCGGCGATATCGTGACTGTCGTGATCGCGGTTGACGACCAGGCGGATCTCGAAAACGAAACGGAACGGTCCCGCGCGGCAACGGAAGATGCCGGCGCCGGTGCCTTGCTGGGCTACCAGGCGGCGTTGAACCGGCTGCTGCCACAGGCTGTTGACCCGGCCAATCTGCTGAACGTCAACAGCAACACCACGAATAACGGCAACGGTACGATCGCACGCGAAGAAGAAATTACGTTGCGGGTCGCGGCAGTGGTCAGCCAGGTCCTGCCCAATGGAAACCTTGTGCTGCATGGCAGGCAGGAGATCCGCGTCAATTATGAAGTCCGCGAAATCCAGGTCACCGGCGTAATTCGACCGCAAGACATTACCAACGAAAACCTGATACCACATGAACAGATTGCCGAACTTCGCGTCTCCTATGGCGGCCGCGGACAACTGTCCGACCTCCAGCAGCCGCGCTATGGCAACCAGTTGATCGACATTATCTTCCCGTTCTAGACCCTGCGCCGGGATAATCACGTATTCCGGGCAATGCGAATTGCACTGCCCGGTATAGTATCGGTATGCTGCTGACAGATCGGCGATTCTTGCCGACATGACAACCGATACAGGGAAGACATTACCCATGAACATCAATCCGATGCGAGCCGGCGTTGAACGCGGCGAAGTACAGATCGGCACCTGGGTCAACATGATCCGTAATCCGGCAATTCTGCCGCTGCTGAAAGCCGCCGGCCTCGACTTCGCGCGAGTCGATATGGAACATGCCTCGCCGTCGATGGAAACGATCGCCAATATGGCCATTGTGGCGCGGGCAATTGATTTTCCGATCGCCGTACGCCCCCCGAAAGCGAATCGTGAATGGATTACCCGGTTGCTCGATGCCGGCGTGTGGAACCTGCATTGTCCCCAGGTCGACACGGCGGAACAGGCGGCGGAGATCGTCGCGGCATCCCGCTACACACCAATGGGTTCACGGGGCATGGCGGGAAACACCGCCGCCACGGAATATGAGATCGGGGTTCCGGTCATGGACCGGCTGGCCTTCGCCAACAAGCAGGTCTTTGTCACCGTCATGCTCGAATCCGGCGGCGCTTTCGACCATCTTGACGACATCGCGGCCATGGACGGGATCGACGCATTAACGCTGGGGCCGACCGATCTGGCGCAGGATCTGGGCATATTCGGAACGCCTGATATGGGGCGGATACTGGATGAAAAGCGCGATCTGGTATTGGAAGCTGCCAGGAAACATGGCAAAACCTGCGCCATGCTGTGCAACAGCGCCGAACAGGCCCAGCAATGGAAAGAAGCCGGGGCACTGCTGCTCGCCTATAAGAGCGAAGTCGAAGTGCTGCAGATGGGCTTCAGTCAGGCCATGGCTGAGATCAAGGGCAAACGATAAGCGCAACCATTCCCTATGGTGGAATCGATACAGGCCAGCAAATCAGCTGGCCTGTTTTTTTGATGGAAACGCTAAGATGCGTCTGCCCGACGGTATTTCACTCAATCGTCCCGGTGTGTCCGCTCCATCCTCTCGTGCATTTCCTGCGCTTCGATCGTGAGGGTCGCGATGGGGCGGGCTTCCAGCCGTCGCAGGGAAATGGGATTCTGGGTTTCCTCGCAATACCCATAGGTCCCGTCTTCAATACGCCGCAGCGCGGAATCGATCTTGTTGATCAGCTTCCGCTGCCGGTCCCTTGTCCGCAATTCAAGCGACCGGTCCGTTTCGAGCGTTGCCCGATCTGCAAGGTCCGGTTCAGCGAGATTTTCTTCCTTCAGGCTGTTTCGTGTATCCCCGGTATCCTTCAAAAGCTGCCTGCGCCACTGCAAAAGTTTCTGTCTAAAGTACTCATGCTGCACAGGATTCATAAACTCTTCGTCTTCCGACGGCCGATAGTCAGGCGGAAGCGTTGGGTGCATGCGTCGCTCCACTGTTCTGTTCACAAAACCGGCGCGCACTATATATTCGCGCGCAGCGATCCTGCAAGCCCCGGAAATAATGCTGTCTTTTTTCAGGATTGTTATTCAGGCCGAATTCCGACGTGGTTCGTATTTCGCCATTTCGACACGAACGCGCAGTTCGACATCGTCCAAAAGGCCGGTCAGATGCGGGTCCGTAACGTCCTTGCGCCGCTGCGCGACCATTTGCGCCAGATTGATCAGCCGATCCTTGGGAATGGCCCCCACAAGCAAATCCATCCGGATTTGCTCAAGCTGGTCCAGCAGATCATTGCCCCATTTTCGGGCACGGGCATTGGCTGAACCTTCTGTTGAATCAGGCACGCCCTGTATCGCCACCAGAGCGTCGACGCTCTGCGTTGGCGCAGCAGAACCGACCGGTCCGGTTGAATCTGCCTGTGACGAAAGGTGATCGGTAAAACCGCTTCCTTTTACAGATTTGCCAGCCTTGCTTTTCGATCCGCGAGCGGACGACCGTACAGAGCCTGTTGAATCGATTTTCATGCGCTCAACTTAGCTTTTTTCGCGCCGCAACGGAAATATATTCCAATCCGTCCGACCGACGCATATTCGGCGACTGGCATGGAAAACTTTGCCGGTCATACCGGCACCGCTTGCCGGGACCCTTGCCCTACCGATTCCGGCGACCCCGGGCAACAAATTACATTCTTGTTTTTCAAAGACTTGCCTCCCCCCTCCCCTTGGCACGACTTTCGCTACGGACTCTGGGAATTTCACGAAAGCAGTACGCAGCGATGGGTATAACATTTCAATCAGGTATGGCGCCGTTACCAGCGGCCCTTTCGCGGCGGTACCGCCTGATTCCGGTAATCGTGACGTTGCTGGTATTGTTCTTCCAGGCGCCGGCAATGGGCCAGTCACGAATCAAGGATATTGTCTTTTTCGAAGGCGTACGGTCCAACCAGCTGGTCGGTTACGGGCTGGTTGTCGGGTTGAACGGCACTGGCGACAGCCTGAGCAGTGCGATTTTCACGCGCGAGAGCCTGATCGGCATGCTTGAACGCCTGGGGGTCAATGCCCGCGACGACGCGCTGACAACCGATAATGTTGCAGCCGTCATGGTGACCGCGACCCTGCCGCCTTTCACGAACCAGGGTACGAATATTGACGTCACGGTTTCGGCCCTGGGCGACGCGGACAATCTTCTCGGCGGTACGTTGCTGGTGACACCATTGGTTGGCGCTGATGGCGAAATCTACGCCGTCGCGCAGGGCACAATTGCAGTTGGCGGATTCGCGGCCGGCGGCGCCGCAGAAACCGTGGTGAAAGGCGTCCCGACAAGCGGCCGGATTGCCAATGGCGCCATTATCGAGCGCGAAATTCCCTTCAAGCTCGCGGATCGATCGCAGATCAAGCTCGCCCTGCGAAACCCGGATTTCACAACGGCGCGCCGCATTGCACGCGCCATCAACGCCTTTGTTGGGCTTCCCACGGCCCAGGCGAACGACCCCGCCACCGTCGTCATGAAAACGCCTGACAGCTACAAAGGCGAAATTATCGAACTGATCACGGATATCGAGCAGCTTCGGGTCGAAACAGACCAGATTGCCAAGGTTGTCATCGACGAACAGTCGGGCACCATCGTGATGGGCGAAAACGTCCGTATCAATCCCGTCGCCATTGCCCAGGGTGCGCTGACGATCCGGGTTACCGAGACCCCCCAGGTATCGCAACCGCTGCCGTTTTCCAATACGGGAACCACCGAAGTCGTTCCCAGAACCGAAATCGAGATCGACGAGAACGAAAACCGCAAGCTGACCGTGCTGAACACTGGTGTCAGTTTGCAGGAGCTGGTCAATAGCCTGAATGCACTGGGCATCGGCCCCCGGGACATGATCACGATCCTGCAGGCCATCAAGGCCGCAGGCGCCCTCAACGCCGACATCCAGGTGCTCTGATGGATCCCGTCGCGACAATCGACCTGACCCAGCAGACCGCACGCTATGCGCAGGCGCCGGCCATAAAAGGGACATCGGATCCCGCCAGGGCGCGGGAAGCCGCTGAATCCTTCGAGGCATTCTTCATAGGTCAGTATATCGAACACATGTTCGCCGGCATCCGCACAGACGGCATGTTCAACGGCGGCCAGGGCGAAAAGGTCTTCCGCTCCCTTCTCATGCAGGAATACGGCACCGCGATTGCGAAATCCGGTGGCATCGGCATCGCCGATTCGGTGCAGAAGGCCATTCTGCAAATGCAGGAAAAATCGCAAACAGGACCGCAACAACAGGAGCCGGAGCAATGAATCCGAATGTCCGTGCGCATGAACTTATCAATGTCTCGGAATCGCTGATCCATGTGATGACGCAGGAAATCGAGCTTCTGAAATCCGGCAAGGTTTCAGAAATTGCCCCCCTGCAGGAACAGAAAGAATCCCTGTCCGGTATATACGCGACACATATCCAGCAGGCGGCGGCCGAACCAGGCACATTTGCAGACGTTGAACCGGATACCCGCATCGAACTCGAACAAATCGCGGTCCGTTTTCAGAAAACGGCGATGGAGAACGCAAATGCCGTACGCGCGGCGCTGGATATGAACGCGAAGCTCGTACAGATCATCGCTGACACCGTGGTCAAGAACGGCCCTGCCGCGACCGGCTACACCAAAACAGGCTCCGCGCCCAACGGATATTCCAAGAATGGAATTCCGCCACGGCCGGCCTCACTGAATCGGAGTCTCTAGGCGCCCCGCAAACCGGAATCCTATCCATGTCGATTACATTAGCCCTTCAGACCGCCCTCACCGGCATCCAGTCAAGCCAGTTGGCCCTGCAGGTCAACGCCAACAACATTGCCAATGCCAATACGGAAGGCTTCAGCCGGAAACAGGTTGAACTCGCGCCGCGCCGGCTCGACGAACTGGGCGCCGGTGTCGATATTCTGGATATTTCCCGCACGGTAAACCAGTTTCTGATCAATCAGGTGCGTGATCAGGGTGGGAAACTGGGCGCGATCAGCGCGCGCGAACAGTTCCTGACACAGATCCAGGGCTTTTTGGGCTCCCCGGACAGCAACGACACCTTTGCGTCCGGGCTCACGAACATGAGCAATAATTTCGAAACCCTGGCGCTTGCTCCGGAATCTGATGCGGCACGCTTTACCGCAGTGAACGATGCGCGACGGTTGATGTCACAATTCTCACAGCTGGCCACGGGCATCCAGACCCTGCGCGCCGAGGCGGACCAGTCGATTACCACGGCGGTCAATACCATCAACCAGCAACTTGCTTTCGTGGATAACCTTAATGCGAAAATTGCCCAGGCAGTCGCAACCAGCGAGCCGGATGGTGAATTACGCGATCAACGCGATGTGGCCATCGCCAAGATAGCCGAATTGCTGGATATCCGAACCTTCGAAAGCGGCAATGGCAAGGTCAGCATCTTTACCGGTGGCGGGCGCACCATTCTGAGCGAAGGCACGCTATTCACCATTTCGCACACCTCCGCCGCCCAGACAGATGGCAGCACGGCATTCGTTCAGCCTGGTGATGCGAATTACCCGGGCGGCATCGACGGCATCTATGTCGGCACGCCCGACCGGACAACCGGCGCCAATGACATCACGACCCAGATTGCCCAGGGCGAAATAAAGGGTCTCATCGATATCCGCGATACCATCCTGCCGAACCTGCAGAAAGAGCTGGACCGGTTGACCTCGGTGCTGACATCACAGATCAATTCGATCCACAATCAGGGCACTGCGTTTCCGCCGCCAGCTACGTTGACAGGAACCCATTCCATGGCTGCGACAGACGCCTTTGCCGGAACCGGTAGCGTCCGAATCGCCGTTTTGAATCAGAGCACAGGCGCGGTCGTGGAATTTGCGGACATCAATCTCGCCGGGCTTGGCGCCACCGCAACTGTTGGCGATGTCGTGACCGCTATAAATGCGGGGCTGACCGGGACACCCGCCTCGATTAACGCCAGCGGGCAGCTCGTCATCCAGGCACAGGCCGCGAACCAGGGAATATCAATCGGCGCCAGCACCGGCGAAGTGACAGTCGCAGGAGCACTCACCCGTAATTTCTCCCATTTTTTCGGGCTGAACGACTTCCTGACGACAGACGTCAACGGCACGGATTACGATTCATACGCGACAGCCAGACAGGCCAGCAGTACAGCGGCACTCGGGTTGGCCGGCACGCTGACCTTCCGTTCCGACGGTACGGCAGGCACAGCCGTCAACTACGCTGTTGGCGATTCGCTTGAAGATATTGCCGCATCGATAAATGGCACGGCCGCCCTCACCACCGCCGGTATCACGGCAACGGTAACCGACGATTCCGGCGGTCGGCGACTGACAATCACCGATGCAGGCGGTGACAATTTCATCATCAGTGATTCCAGCACTTTGCTAACAACGCTCAACGTAATCCCTGATGACACCAGTACGGCTGTCTCCATTGCGGTGAACAGCAGCATTTCCAGCAACCCGGATCTGCTGTCGCGCGGGGAACTGGACCTGACCGCGGCGGTCGGCGATACCGGCACCTCAATCGGTGACGGTACGACGGCCAATGCGCTAGCGGGTCTGTTCGGCACTGGAATAAATTTTGCCGGGTCCGGTGGCATCAGCTCTGGCACGTCCACAATTATCAATTTTGCGGCCAAAATCGTGGATCTGCAGGCGTCACTCGCTTCCGATGCGCGCACCGACCAGCAGTTCAACGAAGTTTTCCTGGAAACCCTGGTTTTCCGGCAAACCAACGATGCCGGTGTGAATGTGGATGAAGAACTTGCCGAGCTCGTCATTCTGCAGAATGCCTTCAGTGCATCAGCCCGGGTCCTTACCGCGGCGTCGGAAATGCTCGATGCCCTGATCGCTTCGGTCCGTTAGGAGGTCGCGCCATGTCCCGGATTGCTACAATCGCCCAAAACCGGTTTTCGGTTTTCACGACCCTGAATACGCAGGAACGGCTTTTTGACGCGCAGACCCAGGTCGGCAGCGGGCTCAAGGCCCAGGATTTCGCCGGGTTGGGACGCGAAGCCGGGCGCCTGATCAGCGTGAAAAACGAATTTTCCAGGGTCGATCAGTTCCGTTCCAATATAGAGGCAACCGAACGGCGTCTTGAACTGATGAGCTTCAGCCTGGAGGGGGTCGAGCGAATTGCCCATGATTTCAGGACGACGCTGGCAGATGCCAAAAACGGCGAAACCGCAAACGTCATTGGCCTCCCCTCCCTGGCGCAAGGGCTGCTGGATCAGATTGTCGATCTGCTTAACGTGAAAGACGAAAGCCGGTTCCTTTTTTCCGGCGGGAACATCCAGAACAAACCCATCGACCTGGAAAACGGGACCTATACGCCACCGACCGTACCGCCCTTCCCCGCCGTGGCGGATACGACCTGGTACGGCGGGGACAACGTCACGCAGCAGGCCCGCATCGACGAGGATTTCGTCATCGATTACGGCGTAAAGGCCAATAACCCGGCGATAGAACGAGTCATTCGTGCGTTTGATTCCATTTCCGAAATCACATTCACATCGCCGCCCAGTGCGGCCGAAATCACCGCCATTACCGACGCGATCGACCTCCTGAGCGTAGCAATCGACAATCCGCCTGTTGGCGAAAGCACACTGAATCAATTATTCGCCGGCGTGGAACTGAATCGCGTCCTGCTGCGGGATGTGGATGACAAGCATGAAAATTTCGCCGCATTTGCCGAACGGACAATCATCGATATAGAACAGGTCGATACCGCAGAAGCCATCACCCGGCTGAATATCGAACAGGTCACGCTTGAAGCATCCTTTGCCACCCTTTCGCGTGTGCAAAACCTGTCGCTGGTCAATTTCCTGTAGCCCGGCAATATCTGCACCGTTGACAGCGGCCTGACCAGACGGTCGAATCGCCAGTATGCCGGACTCTCAATGCATCCGCCGGAAGGGAATCATCGGTGGCAAAGGACTCTGAGCGCGGGGACAGCGATCACATTATTGGCACCCTTGGCGAGTTGCTGCAGCGCGCTGCCCATCACGTCAACGAAGGCCAGTTTTCAGCCGCTGCGACGATCTGCGACGCCATCATCGCCAATGATCCGAAAAACGCCGAGGCATACCATATACTTGGCCATACCAGAGCAAGAACCAGGAATAACGACCGCGCCATTGGCTGTTTCATGCGCGCGGTCACATTAGCGCCCACCAACCCCAAATTCTGCCGGAGTTTTGCCGAGTCCCTGGAAAATTCCGGTCGTGTGGAGCAGGCGATGCATGCCTGGAGCCAGTATATCACGCTCACCCCGGATGATGCCGATGCGACCAGACGGTTAGGATCGCTGCAATTGCGGCAGGGTGAATTGCAGCAGGCAGCAGTGACCTTTCGCCAGGCGGTCGATCTGGCGCCTGAGGATGCATTCACGCGATACTATCTCGGCCTCGCCTTGTATCGAACGGCCCAGTATCTGGACGCTGCCGGTCAGTTTCAAACCGCATTGTCATGCGAAACCGCGCCGAATAACTGGGCGGAATGCCACAATGCGTTATCCGCGACGTTGCGCGAATGCCATCGGGTCGGCGACGCCATCGCCCATGCCCGGCAAGCCATCGCCATCTCACCGGAACTGGCATCGGCACACAATAACCTCGGTCTCGCCCTGCTGGATCAAAACGATGTATCTGACGCGCTGGCATCCCTGCAGACAGCGGTCCGGCTCCGGCCCGATGACCCGGAAACGCTCAATAATCTGGGTGTCGTTCTGGCCGAAACCGGCCATATCGACGCAGCCGAGCCCCATTTTCAGCGTGCCCTGACGCTCCGGCCCGGATGGGCCGACGCACACCTGAACCTGGCCAATGCGTTACGGCAGGCGGAACAGCTGGAAGCTGCAATGGCGCATTATCGCGCCGCGCTGGACGCCTCTCCGGATGATTTCCGCATCCATGGCAGCCTGGCGCTCGCCCTGCAGAATCTGGACCAGCCGGAAAACGCCATCAAATCATATGAAAGGGCACTGGCGCTGGCGCCGGATAATCCGGAATTGCTGAAAGGTCTTGGTATCGCCCAATTGTGGATCGGTAATTTTCAGGACGGCTGGCGCAACTACGAATGGCGCCGTCATTGCCGCGACTTCCCCCGACGCGGTTTTCAATCGCCGCAATGGAACGGTGAACGACTGAACGGCGGCAGGTTGCTGGTCCATGCGGAGCAAGGGTTTGGTGATACCCTGCAGTTTTGCCGATATCTGCCCATGCTTGCCGAGCATTGCGGTGCCGGCGAGATTATTTTCGAATGCCAGCGACCGCTGGTGGATCTTATGCGGTCTTTGGCCGGCCATTATACGATTGTCGCGCGCGGCGACACCTTGCCCCCTGCAGACGCGCATGTGGCCCTGATGAGCCTGCCCATGTTTTTCAAAACGGAACTGGATACGATACCCGCTACCGTCCCCTATCTGGCCGCGCCAGGCGAAAAGGCGACCCTTTGGCGTGGACGCCAAAAAGTATCGGACAAGCCGAAAATCGGACTGGTCTGGGCCGGCAATCCGCTCAGACAGGACGACCGCATGCGGTCATGTCCACTGGAATCCCTGATGCCGCTTCTAAAGCATCGCGATATTGAACTGTTCAGCCTGCAAATGGACGCTGGCCGTGCGGACGCAAGGTGGATCGCCGAACGCGGTGTGACGGATTGGTCGAAATATATTTCCAGTTTTACGGATACGGCCGAGGCAATTTCCGCCCTGGACCTCATTGTTTCCGTTGATACGGCAACGGCGCATCTGGCGGGCGCCCTCGGTAAACCTGTCTGGGTGCTGCTCGGAAAAGCCGCGGACTGGCGCTATCTGAGGGACCGCAGTGACAGTCCCTGGTATCCGAGCATGACGTTATTTCGGCAAGACCAGCACGGCCACTGGGAAGAAATGATCCATCGCCTGTGCAAGCGCCTGTCAGCGGATATTCTGCCGTAGACCGGTCGCGTGAAATCGTGTCAGGCGACGATGTTTTCCGTTCCCGATGCCGTTTCCTGAGCGGCAGCCTGCCCCGCATCCTGGTTTGTCATCAGACCGCTTGCGATATTGCGGTTGATATCGATCAGAACACCGAGCTTGCGCGTATCGGGCTCGGCCAGCGCGCCAACCGTGTGCTTGTCGATAAAGATGCTCAGGCTCATGATATTCGCCTTGATCTCTGACGGCAGCGGATTTTCATCAGATGCGATATCGGACTGGATTATCGTCCAGAGGCGCCAGTTCAACCGCAGGGACGCGCGGTACTCATCATGCTTTTCGCCGTCTACAGGCACTTCGGAAAGTCGTCTCGCCGCTTCCAAAAGGGCACGGGATTCGGTCTGGCGGGCGTTTGCGCCAAGCTTTTGCGTCGACTTGTAAGCCTGGCTACTCTGCAACTGTGACATTTTTTAGTACCTCGCCTTCGTATTTCATAAGCTTACGGCACTTCTTCAATGCACCGTATAAATCGCCCCGAATAACCCCTTCGCCAATTTCCAGTATAATCGGTGTGGCACTTGGCACGGCTTGCACGAAATCTCGCGTAAAATGATTAAATTTTTCTTGATACAGCGAGGTATTCGTCGGAAACATATAAATCATCTGAACCGCAAAATAGACTCGCTTGGCAGGTGTATCCGCCTGTTCTTCCGTCATGATATCGCGTTCGCGCAGGACGCTGGCCTTGTTTTCCAGAACGAATTCCGTCTTCTGGCCGCCGTTAACAATAACGGCTTGATTTATAACTATTTTTTCGCCGGGTCGAAGCGCTAATTTTAGCGGCATTATCGTAATCTCACCTGGTTCGGTTCAATTTCCAGTTACGGTACATCTTACCGCAATCTCGCTTACTTTCAATTCCTGCCCGCGGCACCGGCATACCGGTATTTCTTACCTGTTTAATCGCCGCAAGGATCGATAAACAATACGCAAGTAACGTGCCACCGATGCTGACTCCAGATAAAAAAAGGGCGGCGAAATATCGCCGCCCTTCGATAATGTTTCGGTGACCGACTAGCCGAACAGGGCCAGGATCGATCGTTCACTCTGGCTCGCCAGAGAGAGCGAG
The DNA here is from genome assembly GCA_963974145.1 of uncultured Alphaproteobacteria bacterium. Classification (GTDB taxonomy): domain Bacteria; phylum Pseudomonadota; class Alphaproteobacteria; order UBA8366; genus MarineAlpha4-Bin1. The sequence goes on from CAXBEC010000005.1 coordinate 17,418, forward strand.
TTAATGCCGAGCTGCTGCCGTGTCTGCAGGGCCAGCAGGTTCGCACTTTCCAAATTCAGGTCAGCCTGCGTCAGCTTCCCGGCGCCGGCTTCCAGCGTATTTGCCAGATCCCCGGTAAACGACAGCCGCGTCGTAAGCACGGATGCATTCGAACCCAGCGTCGATGCTGACGTACGCAGCGTCGTCAAAGCCGTATTGATCGCTGTAATTGCAAGATCAATGTCGGAGTTGGCGGCGAAGTCGTTGGCGCCGGCCGCAATATTGAGACCTGTGGCCGCCGTTGTCGTGTCGATACCCGCAATCGTCAGGGAGCTACTGCCGTCTTCGTTAAAGCTGACGGTCAGGTTATCCGGTGTCCCCTTCAACAGGTTCGTTCCGGCGAAGCTTGTATCTGTCGTGATACTGTCGACCTGATCCAGCAGCGCATTAAACTGCACGCTCAGCGAAGACCGTTCATTGGTATCACTTGTTGCTTTCGCCGTGATTGCCAGACCCTTGGCCTGTTCAACGAGTTCGGTAATTGCTTCGATACCGTTGATCGCTGCTTCCAGGGAGCTAATGCCCTGATCAATGTCCGACTTCAAACCGCTAAGGTCATCTGCGCGCGCCGTCAAACTCGCAGACGCAAAGAACGCAGACGCATCGTCAAGCGCAGAATTAACGCGCAAGCCGGTTGCCAGTTTGCCCTGGGTTGAATCGATGAGGGTTTGGGTTCGCTGCAGTGTCAAAAGGTTGGAACGCACTGCACCGGATAGAGTGATATTATCAGCCATTTGTTATTCCTCTTCTAGGAAATGTTTGATTGCATTCTACAATCAGTCCTGTGGCTGCTCTGACCACCGCATCTTTTATGCAGTCTTCGAATAACATTCTGTCATTCGACCGCCGGCGAACCGACAGAGCATTACAGCCACTCCAAAAACACGCAAATTTCGTGCCACGTGTCACGGTCTCGCCAACCCGGCGGAAACCCGGACGTAGAGATAGACCGGCCGAATTAAAAAAGGTTTAAGAGGGAAACATCTGCCGAACTGACCCGGCAATAATTACCGGGTCGGGGCAAAATCTGCCACCCTGGGGGAAGTCCAACCGACGCTCTGCGCCGCCTTTCCCTGTATTTTCTACGCCAAAGATTATCTTTTCCCCGGCGACGCGCTTTACAGCCGCTCAATCAGCCGAAGAGATTCAAAATGGCCCGCTCGCTCTGCGCTGCCAGTGACAGTGAATTCAGGCCAAGCTGCTGGCGGGTCTGCAGGGAAAGCAGATTCGCGCTTTCCTCGTTCAAATCCGCCAGGGTCAGCTTGCCGGCCCCTTCTTCCAGTGTGTTTACGAGATCTTCCGTAAAGTTCAGACGGGTCTGCAGTACCGTATTGTTCGACCCGAGCACCGCGGCGGAAGTCCGCAATGTCGTAAGCGCACTGCGCGTCGCCGTCAGTGCCACGTCGATATCCGAGTCGGCGACAAAGTCATTGGCGCTTGCAGCAACATTAAGCCCGGTTGCCGCGGTGGAGGAATCGATACCGGCCACAGTCAACTGGCTGGTGCTGTCTTCATTGAAATCGACAACAAGATTGTCCGGCGTACCCTGGATCAGGTTCTGCCCCTGATAGCTGGCATCATTGGCCAGGTCGTCAATATTCTGCAGCAGCGAATCGAACTGTGCCGCCAGGGACGAACGTTCGGACGTGTCGCTCGTCGACTTGGCGGTAATCGCGATACCCTGCGCCTGCTCGATCAGGCTGGTAATCGCCTCGATACCGTTGATGGCCGCCTGAATTGTACTGATCGACTGGTCGATATTGTCTTTCAGTCCATTCAGGTCATCCGCCCGGAAGGTCAGGGCGCGTGCCGCGAAGAACGCCGCGGCATCATCCAGAGCCGATGCAACCTTCAGACCCGACGCCAGTCTGCCCTGGGTCCGGTCGGCCAGGTCGTTTGTCCGGTTCAATGTCAGCAGATTGCTTCGGATTGCTGCCGAAAGCTGAATTTTCTCTGCCATCTTAATTCTCCTGTTCTGGACCTCCGCGGCCCGGTAACCCTGGTCCTCTGGAATAGAAAGACCCTCGGCACCGAACGACGCGGTGAATGCTTGTCAGAACTGAATGGCAATGGCTGTGCCAACCGGAAAATAACCTATAACCAATTGAATTAATTATTTTTTATTTCTACGCAAACATTTTACTGTTGCGGAATTACCGTGATTTGCCGGGTAAGTATTGCCCCGATACGGCAGTTCTTACCTGTTTTGTTTCTCGAAAAAGTAGCACGCCGGCATGCGATGATCGCTGGCGGAATTTTTTACGGTATCGGCCAGGCAGCGACATGGACTCCTATTTAGTCCTGTGGCTATCGATAGTGGCATTGCTGTCGGCTGCGATTTTTTCTGAAAAATTAACCATTTAACAAATTTCAAGAGCGGCAATTCCTGCCGATCAGCCGCATTCGGAGCGGAACATTTTGCCTAGCTCCCGAATGATTCCGGAACATATTGCCGAGCCCTCTCATCTAAACATTCAATACCGAAAGTCGCCAACCGGGCAGACATCGCAGCAGCAGGAAAAACCTTCCTCAACGACCGGCACGCCGTCGATGCGTTAACAGGTCCTTAATTATTCAATGTTTTAAATAACGTGTTTACCACAAGGGAAATGCGGCCCGGTTCAAATTTGAATGCTTTGAAGCGATATCGGCCAGGAAGTTAATAGCCGGTTCAGCCGATTCATTCAATGATGACACTAAATGGCATAGCAATTGCACGCGCTGGATAGAGTTATTATCGGTCTTTAGTGTTAAATGACCGTTAAAAACAGAGGACAGAAACAGGTACGGTATTCCCTGGAAAAGTAGGGCATACTGTTTGAACTGCCGAAAGCGCGATTAATCTTCGGCACCAAGTCAGTAACCGTATCTGTAACCCGTCGCTGAATTGACAGAATGCCAATTGCGGGAGGGACGAATGGAGTTTGGTTCACTCGGTTTCGGGACACAGTCTCAAACCGCCAACAGTCAAAGCATCCCGGCGTCGCCGCAGCAAAGCGCGACGCTTGAATCGAATCCGGAATATGTCGTCACATCGGCGACCACCAGCGGCAAGCCTGAAAACGAACTGCGCCGCG
>CAXBEC010000006.1:0-19759 GCA_963974145.1 uncultured Alphaproteobacteria bacterium
ATCTGGGCCAGGGGCAGAACCCGGAAGTGATTGCCGCGATGCATGAGGCGCTGGATGCCTGCGGCGCCGGGGCCGGCGGCACGCGCAATATTTCCGGCACGAACCATTATCATGTCCTTCTTGAACGGGAACTGGCGGCGTTGCACCAGCGCGAGGCGGCGCTGCTGTTTACGTCCGGGTATGTCGCCAATATGACGGCGCTGTCGACGCTGGGCATGCGCCTGCCGGGTTGCCTGATTTATTCCGATGCCTGGAACCACAATTCGATGATCGAGGGTATCCGGCACAGCCGCGCGGATAAACGGGTCTTTAAACATAACGATCCGGCGGATCTGGAGCGGCTGATCAGCGCCGACGACCCGGACGCTCCCAAGATCGTGGTGTTCGAATCCGTCTATTCCATGGATGGCGATATCGCACCGATCGGCGAAATCCTCGATATCTGCGAGCGGTACAACGCGTTGAGCTACCTGGATGAAGTACACGCTGTCGGCATGTACGGCCCGACCGGCGCCGGCGTCGCGGAACGTGACGGCGTCATGGACCGGGTCTCGGTGATGCAGGGCACGCTGGCCAAGGGCTTCGGCGTTGTCGGCGGCTATATTGCCGCGTCGGCCGACCTGATCGATTACGTGCGCAGCTTCGGCAATGGTTTCATCTTCACCACGTCGATGCCGCCGGCGGTTGCGGCCGGTGCGCTGGCCAGCATCCGATACGTCAAGGGCGCGCAGCACCTGCGCGACCAGCACCAGGAACGGGCGCGGACGCTGATGGCCAAGCTGGAGGCGGCGGGCCTTCCCGTGATGCCATCGGTGAGCCATATCGTGCCCGTGCTGGTAGGCGATGCGACGATGTGCAAACAGGCGAGCGACCTGCTGATGGATCGGCATAATATCTACGTGCAGCCGATCAATTATCCGACGGTGCCGCTGGGTACGGAACGCTTGCGCATTACCCCGTCACCGCTTCATACCGATGAAATGATGGATGTTCTGGTCGCCGCATTGACCGATGTGTGGGATGGTCTGTCCCTGAAATGGGCGGCATAGACCGATTATCCCGCATTGGGGTGATGTTATTCCGGCGCTGCGCATTATATAATGGCGTATCGCAACACGGGACGTCACGGACATGTATCGCGACAATACCTTAATTCCAACGGAAGCCATCCGGCTGGCGGCACTTGGCAGCCTTGTCGAGGGTGACAAGCGTTATGCCGACCTGGCCAGTGAAATCCGTTATTTCGTAGCCCGCGTTGCGGGGCCGTCGCTGGACCTGCTCGGCGCATCGCTGGAATTACTGTGTTACGAGGATCTTGCCGTCGCGACGAGTGGTGAGGTCATGGAAGCTGACGCCGTGTTGAGTATCACCAATGCCGGCCACGAGGCGTTTCATACGCTGATGACATCCAATGTCCGGGCACCGGTCAATGATGTCAGCAAGCTGGTCATCGCGCTGAAGATGCGGTTCATGCATCTGCTGTCTGCCGAAGATCGCGCCGACCAGGCCGAAATGCTCACGGAAATGTGCGAAACGGAGCTGGCGCGTCTTGTTCAACTGCGCGGCGAATACGGTCAGGGCCGGTTGGCACAGTGGCTGGATTTCGAAATCGCGCAACTCAACGAACGCCTGTCCTGGTATCAGTCCCTGGACATCGAAGGTACGGGCCCTGCGTCTCAGTAGACGTGTTGCCCGCCGGTGACGAAAATTTCGGTCCCCGTGACATAGCTGAAATCACTGGAACAGAGCTGGAAAACGCAGGCGGCGACTTCGTCGGGCGTTCCCATCCGGTGCATCGGAATACGATTGATGAGCGGCTCGTATTCCGCACCGATCATTTCGGTTTCGATCTCGCCGGGTGCAACCGCGTTGACCCGGACTCCCAATTGGGCGAATTCCACTGCCATCTCCCGTGTCAGCGCCGATAAGGCCGCCTTCGATGTTGAATAGGCGGAGCCGGCGAAGGGGTGAATCGCGTGTCCGGCGATGGAGGTGATGTTGACGATGGCCCCGCCGCCCTGTTTGGCCCCGCGTTGCAGGGCGCCGGCAAAGCCGCGTGCCAGGATAAGCGGCGTAAACAGGTTTAGTTCGAAAACCTCCCGCCAGCGGTCGATGTCGCCGTTAAGGCAGCCGAGCCTCTCCTGATACGGGGTCTTGGGGGAAATGGCCGCATTGTTCACCAGCGCATGAACGGGGCCGTCTCCGATCAGTTTCCGGGCCTGCCGCACAAACGCGTCGACCGATTCGGGTCGGGCCAGGTCGGTCGGAATATGCTGCGTCCAGTTCGGGTCGCGTTTGCAGTGTTCGGGAATATCGTCGCGGCTGCAGCTGATAATCTGCCAGCCTTCGTCGGAAAAGCGCTGTACCGTCGCGTGGCCGATCCCGCGGCTGGCGCCGGTCAGGATGACGGTTTTTTTCGATTGATCGTTCATGGCCGGATTCTATCGAATTTACCTTCAGGGGTCATGTGAACTTATTTACCGAAACCGCGGCGGTTCTTCTTCCAGCCCTTCGGGATCCTGGTGGATCAGGACTTCCGCGCCGGCGAACGCCTTTTGAATTTCGGCTTCAACCTGATCCGCAATGATATGGGCTTTTTTCAACGGCATGTCGCCATCCATTTCAAGGTGTAACTGGATGAAGACGTCGGAACCGGAGCGGCGTGTGCGCAGGTCATGCAGGCTGGCGACCGCGTCATGGGTTTTCGCGATGGCACGGATGCGCGCGCGATCCTCCTCGGGCAATTCCCGGTCCATCAGCATGTCCAGCGCATCGCCGACGATTTTCCAGGCGCCATAAAGCAGATAGGCGGCGATGCCGGCGCCAGTCAACGGATCCAGGAACGGCATCTCCAGCATGGGGGTCAGTACCAGGCTTGCGATTACCGCCAGGTTGATCAGCAGATCGCCGCTGTAATGCAGCGCATCGGCGGAAATTGCCACCGATCCTGATTGGCGGACGACATGCCTCTGATACAGGACAAGAGCGAGAGTCAGGGCGATGGAAAACACCATGACCGCCACGCCGGTTTCCGTTGCTGCGAGTGCGACAGGATGCAGCAGCCGCGAGCCCGCCTGGAAAATGACAATGACCGCGGAGCCCGCAACGAACGCGGCTTGCGCCATGGCGGCCAGCGCTTCCGCCTTGCCGTGGCCGAACCGATGCTCCCGATCGGCCGGCGTCAGCGACTGGCGTACCGCGATCAGCGTGATGAGCGATGCCATGCCGTCGAGCAGGGAGTCGACCAGTGTCGACAGCATCGCCACCGATTCGGTCAGGGACCAGGCGAAGAGCTTGGCGCAGATCAGGATAAAGGCGACGGAAACAGAGGCATATGTCGCCCGCCGCATGATGCGGTCAGCGCCATTCGCCGGTTTTTCTACCGGTTGGTCGTCTGTGCTCACGGAAACAGCCGTTCGGTCGTCCATCCGCTGTCTTTACACGTAAATACAATGCGTTCGTGGAGACGGAATTTACCTTCACGCCAGAATTCGAACGATTCGGGAACAACGCGGAACCCGGACCAGTACGGGGGTCGCGGAATGGCGCCGATGCCGAATTTTGCGGTGTAGCGAGCGACCTCCAGTTCCAGGTCACGACGACCGGTCATGGGTTGCGATTGCCGGCTTGCCCAGGCGCCGATTCTGCTGCTGCGGTGGCGGCTGTTGAAATAGGCATCTGCTTCTGCATCACTGACCGGCTGGACGCTACCCTCGATTCGCACCTGCCGCTGCAGGGATTTCCAGTGAAACAGTAGCGCGGCGAAAGGATTATCCCTGATGTCGCGGCCCTTGTGGCTCTCCAGGTTCGTATAAAATACGAATCCGTTTGCGTCGAACTGTTTTAGCAGAACCATGCGTGCTGACGGGCGCCCCCGCGAATCGGCGGTCGCCAGGGTTACGGCCGTCGGTTCATGCGTTTCGCTGTCCTGCGCTTCGCCGTACCATTCTTTAAAGAGGGCCAGCGGTTCGTCCATGTTTGTATTTGTCATCAACAGTAAATATATAGTGCTGTGAGAATATTATAACCGGCAGTACGGAAACATTATGCCTGTCCGGCTGTTAACAGCATGATATGGCGGATTTGTCGCATTCGAAAGCTTGATCGGCAGAGAAATGCACATTTGGGGCGGGGTGGCGCGATGTCGCGTAACGAATTGAAAAGGAAGAGAACATGAAACGGATTGTTCCTTTGATAGCCTTGGTCTTTGCCCTCTCTGCCTGTTCGGAAGGTCAGGGGAACAAGCAAACGGGCGGAACATTGCTCGGGGCAGGCCTGGGCGCGCTGGCCGGGTCGCAGATCGGTGGCGGCAGAGGGAAACTTGTTGCCGTTGCTGTCGGCGCTCTTGGCGGTGCGTTCCTGGGCAGCGAAATCGGCAAGTCGCTCGACAAGGCGGATCGCGCCGCCATGGCAAATACCACGCACCAGGCGCTGGAAACCGGGCAGTCAGGCCAGCCGGTTGCATGGCGCAATCCCGATTCCGGCAATTCAGGGGTCGTGACCCCGCAGCCGGCGGTACAAACGGGCAGCGGCGAATATTGCCGCGAATACACCCAGACCATCCAGGTCGGTGGGCAGAATGAGCAGGCGCATGGCAGGGCGTGCCGACAGCCGGACGGTACCTGGAAAATCGTCAACTGACGCATTTTCCGTTTTCGGATAAGGGTGGAATCCGGGCATCTGACGCATGAAGGATCCCTATAAAATTCTCGGCATTGCGCCGACGGCGAGTGATGCTGAACTGAAATCGGCTTACAGGAAACTTGCCAAGGAGCTGCATCCCGACGTCAATCCCGGCGATACGATCGTGGAGCAACGCTTCAAGGAAGTGTCGGCCGCGTACAGTATGCTGTCCGATAAGGAAACCCGCGGGAAATACGACCGCGGCGAAATAAATGCGGACGGGTCGCCGCGGATGAGCAACATGTTTCGCGGCGGTGCGCGTGCCGGAGCGACGGCGGATTTCGACGACCTGGTCGCGGATATGTTCGGCCGTCGACGACAGCGCCAACCGGTCAAGGGGCAGGGGGTTACGTATTCCGTATCCGTACCGTTCCTGGAAGCTGCATTGGGCAACATGCGGCGGATTCGGCTGCATGATGGCAAGCATCTGGAAGTTAATATTCCCGCCGGGACCAGCGACGGGGACAGCCTGCGCCTGAAGGGCCAGGGCATGCCAAGTCCGAATGGCGGTCCGAATGGTGACGCGTTCGTCGAGATTCATGTCAGCCGCCATCCGTTTTTCGTGCGTGATGGGCTGGATATCCGTGTCGACGTGCCGATTACCCTCGCAGAGGCTGTATTGGGCGCAAAGATTAAGATCCCGACCATTCATGGCCCCGTCAGCGTCACCGTGCCGCCGGGCACCAATACCGGAAAGACGCTGCGTTTGAAGGACAAGGGGATTGTGATCGAAAAGGGCACTGACAGGCGGTGCGGCAGCGAGTATGTACTGTTGAAGGTTATGCTGCCGGATGAGCCGGATTCCAGGCTCAAGGATTTCGCGCGGGAATGGACCAAGGCCGGCGACTACGATGTTCGCCGGAAGGCCGGACTGGAATAACGCCAGCAGATTCGAAATTTACGACGCTTGCCTTGGACGCAATAGGTGAGTGTTGGTAGGATAGTCCGATTAACGGGCAGGGGACGGTAAGGGTATGAGCGACGCACAACCGATCATGGCCGGTAAAAAGGGCCTCATAATGGGGGTCGCGAACGACCGGTCACTTGCCTGGGGAATTGCCCGGGCAGCGGCGGCGCATGGGGCGAAACTGGCATTTACGTTCCAGGGTGACGCACTTGAAAAACGGGTGCGGCCGCTAGCTGAATCCGTTAACTCCGAACTGGTCATGCCCTGTGATGTGACGGATGACGCCAGTATCGATTCGGTGTTTGAAACCATCGGCAAAGAATGGGGTGATCTGGATTTCGTCGTGCATGCAATTGCGTTCTCCGATAAGGAAGAACTCAAGGGAAAATATATCGGCACGACGCGTAGCAATTTCATTCGGACGCTTGATATATCCTGTTATTCGCTAACCAGCGTCGCGCAGCGCGCCGTGCCGTTGATGCCAAATGGCGGCAGTTTGTTGACGCTGACATATTACGGCGCTGAACGTGTGATGCCGCATTACAATGTCATGGGTGTTGCCAAGGCCGCGCTGGAAGCGAGCGTTCGTTACCTTGCCGCCGACCTTGGTACCGATGGCATTCGGGTCAATGCCATATCCGCCGGCCCGGTTAAGACGCTGGCGGCCTCGGGTATTGGTGATTTTCGCTATATTCTCAAATGGAACGAGCTGAATTCGCCGCTGCGTCGCAATGTCGGGCTCGATGAAGTCGGCAACTCCGGCATGTACCTGTTGAGCGACCTCAGCAGTGGCGTGACCGGTGAAATCCATCATGTCGATTGCGGATACAATACTGTTGGTATGGTCGCGGTTGACGCGGCGGAGGAGGTCTCCGAATTGCTGGCGGGGATCAAGGGAAAGTCCTGAAAGCGATAGACGGGTTCCGCAATGTCGGCGAATAGCTTCGGTGACCTGTTTCGGGTGACGACCTGGGGCGAAAGCCACGGGCCGGCTATCGGCTGTGTCGTTGATGGCGTGCCGCCGCTGATCCCCATCAGCGAACCCGATATCCAGCATTTCCTCGACCAGCGCCGCCCCGGTCAGAACCGGTTCACCACCCAGCGCCGTGAACCCGACAGCGTGAAAATCCTTTCCGGCGTGTTTGACGGAGTGACCACGGGAACGCCCATTGGCCTGATGATCGAAAATGTTGATCAGCGGTCCAAGGACTATGGCGACATTATGAAGAGCTTCCGGCCGGGGCATGCAGACTACACCTACTGGAAAAAATACGGTATCCGTGATTATCGCGGCGGTGGCCGGTCCTCCGCCCGTGAAACAGCGATGCGGGTGGCCGCCGGTGCGATCGCGCGCAAGGTACTGGGCGACGGCATCTCGATCCGGGGTGCGCTGGTGCAGATGGGGCCGCACGAAATCGATCGAGCGCGATGGGACTGGTCGGAGGTATCGAACAACCCGTTCTGGTGCCCGGACCCGGTAGTTGCCGCGCAATGGGAAGATTTCCTCGGCGAAATCCGGAAATCCGGATCATCGACCGGTGCCGTGATCGAACTTGTCGTCACCGGTGTGCCTGCCGGATGGGGCGCGCCGGTCTATGGCAAGCTCGATGCCGATATCGCAGGCGCCATGATGAGCATCAATGCGGTGAAAGGCGTTGAAATCGGCGCCGGATTCGCGTCCGCGGCATTGTCGGGGGAGGACAATGCCGATGAAATGCGGATGGGCAATGATGGCCAGGTCCGGTTTCTCTCCAACTCCGCCGGCGGGGTTCTCGGGGGTATTTCGTCCGGACAGGATATCGTCGTCCGATTCGCGGTCAAACCGACCAGTTCCATCCTGACGCCGCGGCGAACGGTGACCACGGACGGCACCGAAACCGAAATTTCCACCAAGGGTCGGCATGACCCCTGCGTCGGCATACGCGCCGTTCCGGTCGGCGAAGCCATGCTGGCCTGTGTGCTGGCGGATCATATGTTAAGGCACAGGGCGCAATGCGGCTGATCGGCCGGATATGCCTCTGGTTTTTTGCTGTTGTCGGTTTCGGCACCATTTTGACGGCTGCGATCGGTATCGGCGTAGCGGTATTTTTCGTGAAGCCGACGCCGGAACTGCCGGAACGGCTCGTCCTGAAACTCGACCTGAAGGGGGGAGTCAGTGACGGTAACGTAGACCGCCCCTGGGACGAGTTGCTCGACCGGAAGTCTGTTACCTTGCGCGATATCGTCGCCACATTGCAGCGGGCAGGGCAGGACGACCGCGTGGCCGGCGTCGCCGTCCACCTCAGCGACGCGCCTCTCGGCCTTGTCGCTGCACAGGAACTGCGCCAGGGACTTGCCGATTTCCGTGCCGGCGGCAAATTCGCCATGGGATTTGCCGCCAGTTTTGATGGCCCGGGGAACGTCATGTCCCGTTACCTGCTGGCGTCATCTTTGGACAGTATCTGGATGCAGCCATCCGGGACTCTCGCCCTCACCGGCATCGCGCTTGAAATGCCGTTTATCAAGGATGCCCTGGATTCACTGGGTGTTGAGGCCGAGTTCGAACAACGACACGAATACAAGTCCGCCGTTGAGCTTTTCACCCGGTCGGGGCTGAGCCAGCCGGCGCGACAGTCGCTTGAGAAAGTGGTGCGGACATGGATGCGGCAAATACTGGAAAACGTCGCGAATGATCGGAAAATTCCACAGGAGCAGTTGCGTGCCCTGGTCGACCGCGCACCGTTGCTATCTGCGGATGCGCATGACAACGGGTTAATCGATGTCCTTGGTTACAAGGACGGTTTTGAAGCGGCGGTGAAGGCGCGCGCCGGGGACGATGCGTATTTCATCAACCTGGACGCATATGCCGCCAGTCTTGCGCCGCCCCCGGAAAGCGCGGCGAATGTCGCACTGATATACGGCGTTGGCCCGATCGAAAGCGGACGGGACGAGAATGATGTATTTTCCGATCAGTCTTTTTCTGCCGCGGCATTCAATCATGCGCTGGCCCGGGCCGCCGCCGACCCGGAAATCAGTGCCATAATATTACGGATCGACAGCCCGGGTGGATCGTATATTGCTTCGGACTCAGTTCGCCGGGCGGTGCTGCAGGCGCGCGAACAGGGCAAGGTCGTGATTGCCTCGATGGGAGCCTTTGCTGCATCGGGCGGGTATTTCGCTGCCATGGCCGCGGACAAGGTTGTGGCTCAACCGGGAACACTCACAGGTTCCATCGGAGTCTTTGGCGGAAAATTTGCGACGGAGGCGCTGTGGAAAAAACTCGGTATCAACTGGGCACAGGTCACGTCCGGTGCCAATGCCGGCATGTGGAGCGGGATTCGGCCGTTCTCGCCCGAGGCCGCCGCGCGGCACCGGGCCATTATCGATACCATTTACACGGACTTCACAGAAAAGGTCGCTGCCGACCGGAATATACCCGCGGAAAGGATTGATGCTGTGGCGCGGGGACGGGTCTGGACGGGTGAAGATGCAATTGATGTCGGCCTCGTTGACGCGCTGGGTGGCCTGTCTACCGCGCTCGATCTGGCCCGGGAAGCGCTGAACCTGCCAAAAGACGCGGTGCTCGCGGTTACGGTCCTGCCAGAAAAGCGGTCGCCCCTGGATCGCGCCCTGGCGCTGCTGGAGCGCGGTGGGTCTATTTCCGAGGTGACCGCCGCCATGGCCGGGTATGTGCAGGCCGACCCCTACTCGGCGATACTGGGGAAACTGGAACCGGTGACGGGGGAGCTGGGTGTTTTCCGGGCCCCTGTTGGCGTGCTGCAACTGCCGGCGTTTCGCATCGCGCCTTAAACCGGCGCTTCCGCGTCGCTTCGTGCGGCAGCGACCAGATACTCGACGTTACCCTTCGCGCCGGTAATCGGACTTTCCGTTACCCCCAGCACAGCCCAGCCAGGCTGGCTGTTCAGCCATTCAGTCACAAAATCGCAGGCTTCGCGGCGCCGTGCCGGATCGCGTACGATACCGCCCTTGCCGATAGCGCCCCGGTCCAGCTGAAACTGGGGTTTGATCAGGGCTATCAGGCGGGCGCCGGGTGCGGCCAGTGCCATGGGGGCAGGCAGAATTTTTTCCAACCCGATAAAACTGGCGTCGCAGACGATGAGGTCGACTGGATCGGCAATGTCCTCTCGCGTCAGGTTACGGGCATTGACGCCTTCCATGATTGTCACCCGGCTGTCTTCGCGCAACTTCCACGCCAGTTGACCGCGACCGACATCGACTGCAACAACGCCGGCGGCGTTCCGCGACAACAGTACATCGGTGAACCCCCCCGTGGATGCGCCAACGTCCAGGCAATGCAGTCCTGCGGGATCCATGTCAAAATGGTCGAGCGCGCGGACCAGTTTCAGACCACCCCTGGAAACCCACGGGTGTTCCGGACCACGCAGGGTTAGAGGCGCATCAGCAGGTAATATATCTCCGGACTTGTCGATCCTCCGTTCGCCTGAAAAAACAAGCCCAGCCATGATCGACGCCTGCGCCCGGGTCCGGCTCTCGACAAGGCCGCGGTCAAGCAGAAGAACATCTGCCCGGACCCGTTTTGCTGCGGGCGCTTTTTTTTGCTGCTCACTCAATATACTGACCGGCTGATGATTGGCTGTTTCGTCTTGCTCGAGAAATGATGCCGAACGAATTAGAGTCACTGACAGTACTATACAATTCCGTAATTCCGGTTACAGTTATCTATGAAACGAGGGGTGATGTTTCATGCTGACCCTGACTGGGACGATTGGTCAGGGTAACAGGGTAGGGGTGTTGATTATCTTGAATTAGATGGGCAGCAGGTATTCGTCGTGTATATTCATGTTACTGTCAGGATGGACTTGAATAACGACAGCTTGATTTCAATGCTGTTTATCTAAGTCTATATTTGGCAGAATATTACCATTCTGATATTTATTGTGAAACTGAGTATTCAGTTTTTCTAACTTACGATGCAAAAAATCAGTATTCAGTTTTGCGACTATTGTAATATATTTGGCATATTATGGAAAAAATACTAGAAACAGTACTTGGTCGGGAAGGGGGGGATGTACAAAAAAGAGTATTGTATGATCTGATGACTATTGAAACGAGAGAGGCAGATACTTTACTCGACTTTTTACATTACTATTGGAGTGCCCTGAAAGTAGGCACTTCACAGGTCCCCAAAAGTTCCGATTTCAAGGTCGAAGAAATCCTGCAGCCGGCGGCGCGGGAATATACCGGGTGGATTGATACCTCACCTGACGATCCCAGATACTTTGTGATCCATCATCATCCGACGCTTCGGGCGCCGGGGATCGGTGAAGGATATGGCAATATCCGACTTCTGGATCTGGCGAATAAAATGCACACCAACTCGCTAATCTTGGAATTCTTGCGCTGCAAACGCTGGAAAACGCCCCTTTACCATGAAATTGATCAGAGGATTGATGGGATCAGGCGGCACTACACAAGACTGTTGCTGCCTCTGGCAGATGAAGATGGCAAGGTATCGCGGATTTTCTTTGGTTTCAGGCTCATATCTCGCGTAACGGTATCATCGTAAACGACATGTATCATTCTGCTGTCGTGAGGGTGCCGACCGCCGTGATTTCGACAGCGTTGCGTTATGCGATTCATGCGCCTAAAATTGTAAAATATTTAAATTAATCCCGAAAGGAGGCTCATTTGTATACGCCTCTGGAGTCAATGTTTGAAACGTCGGGCTTCGATGAACAGGCCCGGTCACGATTCTCGATGGACGTTTTTTTAGAGCGGGAATGCGGTTCGGCGCTGTGGCATTTGTACCAGCACTGGAAGGCACTTCCGCCGGGACCGTACGGATTGCCACTGGCTGCTACGTGCGATCCCAAACAGACGCTACCTGACGATATTGCAAAATGGATTGCCTGGATCGACACGACTGAGGAAGATCCAACGCAGTTTATTATCTGGGAGCATCCGGAAAGCCATATTCCGGGAATGGGGACGGAATTGTCCGGGAAATTGCTCAACGACATTCCCGAAGCGCAACTGCATGTGAGCGCCTGTGCAATCGAGTATCTCTACTGCAAGCATGAACGTGAACCCATGTATCATGAAATCGATCAGATCCTGTGTGGGTACAGGCGGCATTATACGCGCCTGCTGGTTCCCCTTGCAGATGAGAGTGGGGGAGTATCCAAAATTTTCTACGCTATCCGGATGCTTGGTGAAATGGTTCGTGTCGATAGAATGGCAGGTGGTGTTATCTGATGTATGGCGTGCTGAAGCGGCTTGTGGAAACGGAAGGGCAGGATCAGCAGGAAAGGCTGATGCTGTCCATCGACAAGATGTTGCCGCGCGAACAGAACAATGCAATCGGGCAGTTGTTTGAGTACTGGCGATTCAAAAGTCTGCCGAACGGTCTGCCATGCGTAACAGATTTTGACTACAAATCCGCATTGTCACCAGAAACGCTGCGAAATATCAGCTGGGCCGATGTGACGGCGGAGGACCCGTTCAACTTCATAACGCGTGAACATGTCAAGCTGACAGCATTTCAGGATGCTTCGAACCGCCGGCTCCGGGACCTGCCGAGCCGTATGCACTACCGGGCCTGCGCCAGCGAATATCTGCTCAGCATCAAGATGCGGCAGCCGATTTTTCACGATATTGATCAATCGGTCGGGAGCATCAGCCGAAACTACCTGCGGCTGATGCTCCCTATTGCCGATGAATCCGGACGTGTGATCAAACTGGTTTATGCTGTACGCATCGTCAGCGGCGCGACGTCATCCAGTTCCTGAGCCATGTCGGCATAAATCTGGTTCATCATTTCGCCGCGGTGCATCCAGTATATATCCATGTCCTGGTTACCATCGCGGCCGGGATACATACCGGTCAGCAACTGGCGGCGATTCAATAGCCCTTGCCTGTGATGGCCATATTGCCGACGGTTCGGCGTAGCCATGATAAAGCCGATATAATAATCGATCAGGAAGTGACGCAGCGCCAGGATTCGCGATGTGCGGCTTAGAAAGCCTGCCAGACCGTTTTGCCGCCAGTCCGGATGGACCCAGCCGCCGCCGCCGAAATTAATTCGGCCGCGTAGCACTGGAACTGATTCGACGAACTTGACCGGATAATGGCGCAGCGACGGGCAGCGATTGCCGAAGAAACGATGCGTCGCGATGTATTCTTCAACGAAGTTTTCGGTCTCGATGAAGCGATGTGCCATGCAGGCGATCGTTTCCCCTTTATTATCGACAAGCTGCATCCAGAACGAATTACCTGGCCGGATATCGTTCAGTAACGGATCCAGCGTCCTGGATGCACCGACGGTTCCCGGCGCGGAACTCATCAGCTTTCGCCATTTTTCCAGATCGTCGTCGATTTTCACTTGCAGATCGAGTGCCGCAGCGCGCCCGATTTGCATATCGATGAATGTCTGGATATCAATCATTTCCTTTTCGGTTAACATCGTCATTTTGACTCTCCTGTCTGTGTGTTTACTGGTGAACAGGAAAATCGTCTGCCTTCTGGGGTTGCAACGAAAGCTTTTTCGCTATTTTACTGCTAATTTCCCGGCGATTGCGACGGACAGCCTCAATTCAGGATCGAAAAGGGCGGCATTACGGAAAACTTTTTGACCGTATCCGGCAGGATTCAGGACGACATGATGCAACAGGCCCCGCTACGCAGGGCCTGTCCATGAAAAACTGAGAAGGCGCTATCTTTTCACTATGACAGATCAGGTTTACATGGCTGCTGGATCGCCCGAGGCGATTTCAACAGATCCTGACCTGACCGACACTCAGGCGCGGGCCGGCTCCTCAACCCTGTCGTGGCCGAGCGCCGTCAACGCGGTGGCGACAATATGCCGGGCATTCAGGCCGGCGCTATCATATTGATTGAATTGGCTGTCCTGATCGATGAAACGGTCGGGCAGGCAGAGCGGCCGTACTTTCAGGCCTGAATCGAGCTTGCCTTCCGTTGCAAGGAATTGCAGTACATGGCTGGAAACCCCGCCGATTGCTCCTTCCTCAACTGTAATCAGCACTTCATGCTCAGAGGCCAGCCGGCGGATCATGTCTTCGTCCAGCGGCTTCATAAAACGCGCATCGGCAACCGTTGTTGACAGGCCGCGCGCCGCCAAATCTTCCGCTGCCTTGAGCGATTCAGCCAGTCGCGTTCCCAGAGACAGGATTGCGACCGTATTTCCTTCGCGCAGAATACGACCCTTGCCGATTTCCAAAGGCACACCAACACTCGGCATGTCCACACCGACGCCCTCACCCCGTGGATACCGGAACGCGGAAGGACGATCATCAATCTGTACGGCGGTGGCGACCATATGCACCAGTTCGGCTTCGTCCGCCGCCGCCATGATGACAAATTCCGGCAGGCAGCCAAGATAGGTCATGTCATAGGCGCCGCAATGGGTAATGCCGTCCGCGCCGACGACGCCAGCGCGGTCGATTGCGAACCTGACGGGCAGGCGCTGGATGGCGACATCGTGCACAACCTGGTCATAGCCGCGCTGCAGGAAGGTCGAATAAATAGCCGCAAACGGCTTCATGCCTTCGGTGGCAAGCCCCGCCGCGAAGGTAACGCCATGCTGTTCCGCGATACCGACATCGAAAGTCCGCTCCGGAAACCGTTCGCCAAACAGGTCAATACCGGTGCCCGAAGGCATCGCTGCGGTAATGGTGCAGATCCTGTCGTCTTTTTCCGCTTCCTTGATCAGGCTCTGTGCGAACACCTTGGTGTAGGACGGGGCGTTGGAGATGCCCTTTTGTTGCGCGCCGGTGATGACGTCGAATTTGCCGACGCCATGATATCTGTCGTCGGATTTTTCTGCCGGATCGTACCCTTTACCTTTCTGGGTGACGCAGTGAATCAGGATCGGGCCTGATTCGGTATCGTCACGGACATTTTTCAGTATCGGGATCAGATGTTCAAGGTTGTGCCCGTCAATCGGCCCGACATAATAAAACCCGAGTTCTTCGAACAGGGTGCCGCCCGTAACCATGCCACGCGCGTATTCTTCGGCTTTCTTTGCGGCCTGTTCGACCGATTTGGGAAATTTATTGGCGATAACGCCGCCAAGATGCCGGAGTGACCGATAAGGCTTGGAAGAAATGAGCCGCGACAGATGTGCGCTCAATGCGCCGACCGGCGGGGCGATCGACATGTCATTGTCGTTGAGAATCACGATCAGGCGCGCATCCATTGAACCGGCATTATTCATCGCTTCATAAGCCATGCCGGCACTCATCGCGCCGTCGCCGATGACACAGATCACATTGCGGTGCACGCCCTGCAGGTCGCTGGCAACCTTCATCCCCAGACCGGAGGATATCGAGGTCGAACTGTGGGCCGCGCCAAACGGGTCGTATTCGCTTTCGGAGCGCTTGGTAAAACCGGACAGGCCGCCGCTTTGCCGCAGTGTCCGGATACGATCACGCCTGCCGGTCAAAATCTTGTGCGGATAGCATTGATGGCCGACGTCGAAAATCAGCCGGTCATGTGGTGTTTCAAACACGTGGTGAATGGCAACCGTTAATTCCACGACACCGAGACCGGCCCCGAGATGCCCACCGGTTTGCGATACGGCGTCAATGGTTTCATCCCGCAATTCATCGGCGAGCTGTCGAAGCTTCGATTCATCCAGCTTACGTAAGTCAGCAGGAAAATTTACGGTGTCCAGCAATGGCGTATTCGGTTTCACGCCGTCTCTCCTTGTCTTGCTAGCTGCGCCTTTCAACAACGAACGTCGCAGCGTTCCTCAATAGGTCGGCGGCTTCTTCAAACATGGCCAGGTGTTCAACCGCTTGTGCCGCGAGCAATTGTGCCTGCGATCGGGCCCGTTCTACACCAAGTATCGATACGAACGTCCCCTTGCCAGCATTGGCATCTTTGCCGACCGCCTTACCTGTTTCCTCTATCGTTCCTTCGACGTCAAGCAGATCGTCAGATATCTGGAATGCCAGTCCGAGATCGTGAGCATATCCACGGAGTGCGTCTCGTGCATCCATTGATGCCTTTCCCAGAATGGCGCCTGCTTCACATGAAAATGCGATAATAGCTCCAGTTTTCAACCTTTGGAGCCGTGTAATCGCGCCGATATCCAGTTCCGTGCTTTCCGCCGCCAGATCCAGCATCTGTCCACCGACCATGCCGCGACCGCCTGCGGCTTTGGCCAGGGCGGTAATAAGTTCAGTACGGACCTCGGCATTTTCATGGGTCCTGTGGTCGGCCAGAACCTCGAATGCCAGTGTCAGCAAGGCGTCACCGGCCAGGATAGCCGTGGCTTCATCGAACTGTTTATGAACCGTCGGCTTGCCGCGTCGCAGATCGTCGTCGTCCATGGCCGGCAGGTCGTCATGCACAAGTGAATAACAATGGACCAGTTCAATTGCCGCCGCTACGCGAAGTGCCGCGGCCTTTTGCACCGAAAACAGTTTTGCACTCTGTAAAACCAGAAAAGGCCGGAACCTTTTGCCGCCGCCAAACGTTGCATATCGCATAGATTCAAACAGGCGGGATTCGGGGCCGTCGCTGGTTTTCAGCAAGCGATCCAGAATCCCCTCGACATCACTTGCGGCTTCGCGAAGGGATTTTTCCAGTGCCAGGGTCGAAGGGGCTGCGTTATTCAATGTTGGCCGGCTGGGTTCTGGCGCCGTCTTCATTGAAGGAGATTCGTTCAATGCGGCTTTTTGCTTCGGTCAGTTTGGCTTCACAATGCTTTTTCAGGGCGGCGCCACGTTCGTATGACGTAATCGCATCGTCCAGTTTTGCATCTCCGGACTCCAGGGCACGAACGATTTGTTCCAGCTCCTTGAGGGCATCCTCGAACCCCAAACCGGCTATGTCGTCCTGGATATTGTCTTCACCCGTCATTACGCGCCTTTCAACTGCGACAGTATTGATTCCTGTCGAAGTCTAGTCGTGAGGCTCAGATGTGTCCAAGGCAATGTTCCGCCGGGTGTCGGTCGCTACAGAAATTAGGCGGGCTTGCGGCAAGAATATAAACAGAACATATACAAAATTGGTGTATATTCAATTAATCATTCATTCATAAGTAAATGCTTAAGGTTGTGGCAATAAACTGACGATAATCGGGTGTAGGTAAAATTGATTCGCCGCGCCGGTCGTTTTGGGAAATGGAAGTTGAAGACATGAAAACGTGTCTCGTTGTTGATGATTCTGAGGCCATTAGAAATCTTGCCCGTGACATGCTGGAAAAGCTCGACCTGAATGTCATGGAGGCCAGTGATGGTCAGAAGGCGCTCGAAATCTGCGGCAATTCAATGCCCGACGCAATTTTGCTCGACCGGAACATGCCGGTCATGAACGGCATAGAATTCCTGCGGGAGTTGCGTCAGCGGGACGGCGGCACCCAGCCCATAGTGATCTTCTGCACCGGAGAAGCCACTGTAGGCCATATTCAGGAAGCGTTATCGGCCGGCGCCGACGAGTATGTGATAAAGCCGTTCGACAGCGTCATGGTGGAGCAGAAGCTGAGCACGACGGGCATTATAGGATAAGCGCGGCCACAAACTCTTTCTCAGAATTTTTGCATACCGTACCGGCGTCCTGATCAGGCTTGCATCAGGGCATCAACGTGTATCGATACACATCGCGCCAGCGCATCAAGGTCATAGCCGCCTTCGAGCGCAGATACGAGACGCCCGCCACAACATTGATCCGCGACACGCGCCAGTTCGGTGGTCACCCATCTGTAATCGTCATCGGTGAATTGCAAGCCGGCCAAAGGGTCGTCGGTATGGGCATCGAATCCCGCGGAAACCAGCAGGATTTCCGGTGAGAAATGTTGTAATGCGGGCAGTATTCTTGAGGTCATGACCTCTCTGAACATATCGGAGCCCGCACCCGGTGGCAGGGGGGCGTTTACGATATTGTCCCGGCAGCCGCGTTCACGCGGGGATCCTGTTCCCGGATATAGTGGTGCCTGGTGCGTAGAGGCATAGAACAGGTTCGGATCATCATAGAATGATGCCTGGGTGCCATTCCCGTGATGAACATCGAAATCGATGACGGCCACTCGTTCCATTCCGTGCACGCTGCGGGCCTGCGCTGCACCGATCGCGATACTGTTGAATATGCAGAACCCCATGGGGACGGATGGTTCGGCGTGATGGCCCGGCGGTCGAATCGCACAGAACGCGTTCGTTACCGCGCCGGCAACCACGGTGTCGACGGCAGCACAGACTGCCCCGGCCGCACGCAGAACGGCCTCCCGGGATGCCGGAGAAACAACGGTATCCGCGTCGAGACGCGCGTAGCCCTGTTTGGGCATCTTTTCGAGTACCCGCGTGACATGATCAATCGGATGAACCCTGGCAATCTGTTCGGTCGTCGCCCGCGGCGCTTCGTGGCGGTCCAGTGCTGCGAAATTTTCTTCCTCAAGAGCAGACAGGACAACCTTCAATCGGTCCGGCGATTCCGGGTGACCGGCACCAGGATCATGCCGAAGACACGACTCATGGGAATATAAGGCCGTTGTCATGCGATCATCCTTCTATTGACCGTTTTCTTGCAGCGGGAGGTACGGGTATGGCATGAGTGCAATATTCCGCGCTTTGGTGAACAGGTCAAAGTTATTGCTGGATTGTCGGGCCGAATTCAGGGATTATCCTGCCGTATAAATATAGCTATATTTGCACTTAATATTGTAGGCAATTTGCGGCAGGGCCCGGATGGCAGGCCTGATGCCGATTTTGAGGTCAGGTATGAGCAAAATTTGGATAGCAGCATCAGGGGCTGCAATCGTGTCGCGTTTGGGCGTGATCGCAATCGCGATCAGCGCTGGATTATTACCACTTGCCGCCGCGGCGCAGAATATGGCGGCTTCGGTCAACCTCGACGTGGTCGTCCAGGAACCGTTGTCTCAGACGTCGCCTGTTATCGGGCGTTTTGTGTCAAAGCAGACCGGTATTGTGGCGGCGCTGATGCGCGGACCTGTCGGGGAAGTTGCCGTCGCCGTTGGCGACCGCGTCAAGAAGGGCGATATCCTTGCCAGCCTGGTGACGGAACGGATCCGCTGGAGCCGGGAACTGGCAGCGGCGGACCTCAAGGCGAAGCAGGCCAGTCTGCGGACGGCCAAGGCGCAATTGGCACTCACCGAACAGGAACTGGCCCGGCTGGAAAATCTCAAACGATCCGCTGCGTTTTCACAGGCCCGTCATGACGACAAACGCAACGAAGTGACGAAATTTCTCAGCGAAGTCGGCGAACGCGAAGCGGAGGTCAGCAGCGCCACCGCGGAATTACGTCTGGCGGAAATCGACCTTTACAATGCCGAGATACGGGCGCCCTACAATGCGGTTGTGTCAGAAAAACATGTGTCGCCGGGGGTCTATCTGAATGTCGGTGATCCTGTTGTGACGCTGATCAATGAAGAAGCGTTGGAGATCGAGGCGAACGTCCCGGCGGAACGCATAAGCGGGCTGAACCCGGGGCGTACGGTTGAAATCAGGCTCGACAACGACATGGTCCAGACGGCAACGGTTCGGGCGCGGGTGCCGAGTGAAAATACGCTGACGCGAACCCGCCCTGTCCGCTTCAGCCAGTCGTTCGACGTGGCGTTCTTGACGGAACACGGTCTGGCAATGAACCAGAGCGTGACGGTACTGGTGCCTCTTGGAAAGGCACGCAATGTCGTATCCGTACATAAGGATGGCGTCATTCCGCGCAGTGGCAAAAACATCGTGTTCGTGGTCGAAAACGGCAAGGCGATGATGCGTGATGTGCAGTTGGGCAGCGCGGTCGGGAATCGCTTCGAGGTGCTGGACGGGTTAACGGTCGGTGACGCCGTTGTCATTCGCGGGAATGAGCGACTCCAACCCGGACAACCGGTGCGATACGAAGGCATGCCGAAAGACGAGGCGGCGGCTTTGCCAAAGCCGTAGGCGGGTGGCGTAGACATGAATCTGATCAAGCTATCGATACAGCGGCCTATCGCCGTAATAGCGGCGGTGATCCTCGCCGTCCTGTTCGGCCTTGTTGCCCTGAATACAATTCCGATTCAGCTGGCGCCCGACCTCCATCGTCCGATCATCACGATTTCAACCAACTGGTATGGCGCGGCGCCGTCGGAAATCGAGCGCGAAATCCTCAATCGACAGGAAGAAGCGCTGAAGGGGCTGGAAGGCCTGAAGCGGATGGTCGGCAATGCCCAGGACGGTCGAAGCCAGATCGAGC